>CAYZUW010000617.1:0-1008 GCA_964481325.1 uncultured Saprospiraceae bacterium | reverse complement strand
ATCCCCTGCAATGTTTGATGGCTCTAATACTTCTATTGAGCTACCACCTGTTCTAGACCACAAAAACATTTGCATTCTAGGACTAGCGCCATCTGCTGGTGTGGCAAAATTCGCATTATTCAGAGACGGCATGTCTAAATCTCTTCCATCTTGTGCCTCTGCATTTACAAAATCATTTCCTCCTGTAGGTGCATTACCATATTGGTTTTGCTGAAAGTTTCCCGATTGTTCGTCAAATCCATAAGCGTATGCAAAATCATGCACATAGTTATTCATGAAAAATAAATTAGTAACGGCTGCATTTTCAAATTCGTTAGGTTCACCGTCTTGATCTGACCAAGGAAAATCAAAAGTCAATTCTGCTCCACCTTCAGGTTGTGACCCAATGTCTGGAGTATTATCATCATTTACATCAAGGTATGCACTTACGTTATTTCCTCTAGTGAATTGAAAGTCTGGTTCAGCGTCTCCATTGTTATCGTGCCATCCGAATGGAGAGGCAACAGGGTCTGCAGGATCAGTAATTATGGTTCTTTCTCCATGCACAGGGCTCTCAAAAGGAGACACAAATCCATCTACTCTTTCCGCAAATACATTGTAGACGCCTCCCGTAGCTGTGATAGATTCAGACTCGCCAGTTGTAGTCTTTACTAGTGGTGTATCGTGATTATGGTCTTTGCAAGAAGCACTATGATTATGATCACCATCATGCTCGAATTGACAGTATACAGTGAAGTTTGTCTTTTGCAAAATAGCGCCTTCTACAGCATCTACTCTGATACTCCAGTAGTCTGAGTTCTTTGTAGGATCCAAAGTGACATCCCATGCAAGTCTTACTTCATCGTCCATTACCTGATACATTGGACGTACCTTTATATCTACATGTGATTGTGTACCTTTACTGAAGGTTGTAACTCCGTTTGCACGATTAATTGGGGTGAAATTAAAATTAGCTGTAGGTATTTCCAAATCCTGAAAAACCTGCTTTACAGCATCCGCCTCATCCAA
>CAYZUW010000616.1:0-1022 GCA_964481325.1 uncultured Saprospiraceae bacterium | reverse complement strand
AGTACGAGCTATCTCCCGGTTTGATTGGCCTTTCACCCCTACCCACAGGTCATCCCAACATTTTTCAACATGAACGGGTTCGGTCCTCCACGTGGATATTATCCACCTTTCAACCTGCCCATGGGTAGATCACCGGGTTTCGCGTCTGCCCCCTCTAGCTATTCGCCCTATTCAGACTCGCTTTCGCTTCGCCTTCGTACCTGAAGTACTTAAACTCGCTAGAGAGGAGCAACTCGTAGGCTCATTATGCAAAAGGCACGCCGTCACCCCTAAAGGCTCCGACCGCTTGTAAGCGTATGGTTTCAGGGTCTTTTTCACTCCCCTTCTTGGGGTTCTTTTCACCTTTCCCTTACGGTACTGGTTCACTATCGGTCTCTCAGTAGTATTTAGTCTTACCAGATGGTGCTGGCTAATTCAGACAGAATTTCTCCGGTTCCGCCCTACTCAGGATACCCACCTTCTTAATAATCTTACACATACGGGACTTTCACCTTCTATGGTCAACCTTTCCAGATTGTTCTGTTTCAATTATTAAAAATTATGTAGGTCCTACTACCCCCTAAGACATAAGCCCTAAGGTTTGGACTGTTCCGCTTTCGCTCGCCACTACTCACGGAATCATTATTATTTTCTCTTCCTCCAGGTACTTAGATGTTTCAGTTCCCTGGGTTGTCGACTTGCGTCACTATGTCTTCAACATAGCAGGTTGCCCCATTCGGACATCTACGGATTAACGGTTGTTTGCACCTACCCGTAGCTTTTCGCAGCTTACCACGTCCTTCGTCGTCTCTGAGAGCCTAGGCATCCCCCATACGCCCTTATTTGCTTCCTTCTCTTTATCAAACCTCCTATCAAATTTCTCCTCGCGCTCTATTCGATTTTGATTCTTTTTTACAATTATGTCAATGAACTTTTTGTGTCTTAGTTTTCTTTATATATAACTGTCCCACATCTATGATATACAACTTCCTATCACAGTAATTGTATTTCGGCTGGATGTGAAATCCTTGTTATCAACTATA
>CAYZUW010000615.1:0-1027 GCA_964481325.1 uncultured Saprospiraceae bacterium | reverse complement strand
TTTCCGTACTATTTAAGGTCCAAGAGAATGAAACTGGATCTGTACCATTAAATGCAGTTCCTGAACCTCCTAATGCATATGAATCTTCACCTGGCATACATGTTAATTCAAAATCTGGTGCTACGGATACACTTGGTTCTTGATCGTTAGCTTCTACAGTAACCGTGAATGGGGCAGAAGGGCATCCATTAGAGCCTGTCCCTATGACGGTATAGTCGCCGGGGTCCAAAACAGTTATATTATCTACTGCTCCTAAACTCATCATATTCATATCAAACCATTCAAAGGCTGTGTTTGAGTTTGGGTCTGGATTCAATTCCGAGGCGCTCAAGGTAAAAGAATCATCATCACATGTGATCAAACCACCCATAGCTGTCACCTCTGGTGCCTCTAAATCTAATAATATCTGAGTACTTGATTCAGAGCTACAATTATTTGTAGGATTAAAGGCTGTGATGGTATATATACCACTAGGGCTATTTTCATCTAACATAATAGGATTTCCTGAAAGCGGAGTACCTGTTGGGTCTAGCCATGATAACACTACGTTGGGATCATTATCTTGTAAAATACCAGTAAGACTAACTAAGGAATTATTGCATGTAATAACATTATCAACACCTCCACCTATTCCTAACACCTCAAATGTAACATTTGGCACATCTTCATCAAGAAATACTTCTGTAGTAGTAGATGAAGTACAGCCGTTAGCCATATTAGTAACTATCAATTCGTATACTCCTGCTCCTGTTACCATTGGGTTTTGACCAGTTATTGGATTCATCCCCGGGCCAATCCACTCAAAAGACACATTTGTACTTGTTGAATTACCTTGAAGCATAATTCCATCTACAGCATCGCAAGTAATAGTTCCTCCCATCGCTGTCAAGCCTTCTGGCACGTCAAAATCTGGCATAACCTCTACTGTAGTCATTTCAGTACATCCATTGGCATCATCCGTTATTATTAAAGTATAAGTACCTACATCAGTTGCGTCTATCATTGCTGTTGTTCCTGCTACTCCATT
>CAYZUW010000614.1:0-1027 GCA_964481325.1 uncultured Saprospiraceae bacterium | reverse complement strand
AATGGAGTAGCAGGAACAACAGCAATGATAGACGCAACTGATGTAGGTACTTATATTTTAGTAATAACGGATGATGCCAATGGTTGTACAGAAATGACAACTGTAGAAGTTACCCCAGATTTTGATATGCCTGATGAACCTACTGTTGTAGGAGGTACACTACTATGTGGAGATGAGGATTTCGTAATAACTACATCTATTACCTCTACCGGAAATTACGAATACTGCTGGACAGATCAGGGAATGAATGTTTTCCCAAATGGAGAGTCTTTAACGGTAACTACAGGAGGGACTTATACGGTAACGGTGAAGAATTTAGACAATGGTTGTACAGTACAAGCTTCAACAGTTGTAGGTGTAGATGCGAATACTCCGACGATATTACCAGTAGTTATAGATGGAGTATTAGAACCTCTTAGTTGTGATAATCCATTCATTACTTATGAAGGTCAACTTGGCGATCCAAACGATCCTAATGTTGATGTTTTTTGGACATTACCAGATAATACAATACTAAATGCTACAACAATAACATTGGATGAAAATAGTTTGCCTGGTCAGTATACAGTCACAGCAATTAATACTTCGAATAATTGCGAAAATATGTCATTCATAACTCCATTGTTTGATTTTGGAGAACCAGAAATAACAGGTATCGGAGGGACAATATTTTGTGATCCAAATAATGAAACTACAATCTCTGCCCAAAGCATTGGCACAATGGAAGATGTAGACGTTTATGTGTGGGCTGACCCTATGGGTAGTCCTATAAGTTTAACTTCTTCAGAAATTACGGTTTCTATGCCTGGGATTTATACAGTTAGCGGTGTTGGTGATAATGGCTGTATGTCTGGAACAATAATGATAGAAGTTTTAGCCAACGATCAAGAACCAACTGTATCTGTAGCACCAGATTTTGAATTGACATGTATGCCAGGTGAAGATTCATATGCCTTAGGCGGCTCAGGAACAGCATTTAATGGTACAGATCCAGTTTCATTCTCTTGGACCTTAAATAGTACGGAAA
>CAYZUW010000613.1:0-1039 GCA_964481325.1 uncultured Saprospiraceae bacterium | reverse complement strand
GTTTTGAGGTCGAGGACGATGCTTTGTTCGAGGCCATTATTGATAATTGTGATTAAATCTTCAAAAACAGAATCTGATGAGGCTTAAGCGATTTTCACTTTTAGTAGTACTTGTTTTTGTATCGAGCATAATCTATAGTCAGGTTCCCAATGACATCTGCACAGATGCCATCATGCTCACTGTGGATGGAAGTTGTGGCACCTATAGTAATAGTGGTTCAACTAACTCTGCCAATCCCTCTGTAAGATTGCCTTGTGAAGGCAGTAATACTCAAGGAAGTACAGATGTTTGGTTTAAGGCCATAGTCCCTAATTCCGGAAATCTTACTGTGGAAACCTTTGAACCTAATGGAGGAGGAGTAAGGAATGTTGATATCGAACTATATGAAGGTATTTGTAGTAATCTAACATCCTTAAGCTGTAACAGTCTTAAAACCCCGTACAATGGTGGTGATTTACATGCTCAAGTAGAATTAGAAGGAATAGAGAGTGGCACGACTATTTATATACGGGTTAAAAGCAATAATTTTGGAAATTTTGACATTTGTGCTAGCGATTCTGGTTATACCTATTCTTGCAGAGTGATCAATGTAGAATTGGGTGTACAAAGTCCTTGCAATCCGGTAACTAACTCTTTTGACCAGGAGTTAATTGTTCATTATCAGACAGATGGGACTGCGAATTATCTATTCATTGGAGGAGAGGTTGTTGCATTAACGGGTAGTCCTCAGATTGTTACAATAAATGATCTACCTGCCAATGGTTTTTCATTCGATTTTTTAGCACAACTGAATGAAACAATTAATTTTTCAGTTACAGAATGTTCTTTAAATAGTAGATTTTTTGGAAATGACATTATAATTGCTCCGCAAAATTGCTTCTTTGGAAATGTACCTAATGATGACTGTCTAGGTGCCACACAACTACCAATAAATTCATTTTGTGAGGGATTCATTGATGATAATACTGGAGCCACTGCTAGTTTGAATCCATTACACATGTGTTCGAGTGATTCTGAATTCGCTCAGGATGTTTGATAT
>CAYZUW010000612.1:0-1049 GCA_964481325.1 uncultured Saprospiraceae bacterium | reverse complement strand
CGAGAAGTATTTGATAAGGTGTTCGACTATATCCTCAGACTATGCATAGAAGCAGGACTTGTAGATGGTGCAGTTCAGTCAATAGATTCAGCTTATATTAGTGCCAATGCTTCGCTTGACAGAATGGAACATGTAAAACTAATAGATAGAGATCATGATGAATATCTAAGAGAAGTATTTGATCAAGATTTGCCAGAAGATATTTCAATTGATTCAAAGAAAGCAAGAGTGGAAAAGCTGCAAAAGGATCTTGAAAAGCATAGAGATTATCGAGAGAGAAAGCATAAAGAAAGGAATCTAAAATTAAAGAACAAGCATCGGTTTATGTCAAATGCTACGCATCGGTCAAAAACAGATCCAGATGCTAGAATAGCTAAGAAATCAAGTAAACCAAGAATGTTGTGCTATTCAAGTACAATGTCAGTTGATACGCGCAGTAATGTAATTACAAATATATCAGCGGAGTTCTCATCAAAGAAAGACGCTCAATTATTAATTAGGAATGTGCATAAAACATCTGCAAGATTAAGTGATCATGGCCTAGAAATGAAGACGGTACTTGCTGATGCTGGCTACTCATCAGGAGAGAATTATAAGATTTTAGAAGAGCATAATATAGAAGCCTTTATACCGCTGCACGGCACTTACAAGACGCACAGAGAAGGCTTTAAATATGATGGTAGGAGAAATGGTTTTATTTGTCAAAATGGCCAAGTACTTAAACCCACGTATAGAAAATTTGGAGAAGGCCGACCAACAGTAATGTATAGGTCGAAGAAGAAAAAATGCGATACATGTCCACTTAGGGAAGGATGCGTAGATAAAAAAGGAATAAAGGAAATATCCTCTACCCCTTACAAGAGAGAATATGAAAGAATGATAAAACGGCTGAAGAGTAAAGAAGGAAAATTGATGTATAGATTACGAATGCATACAGTAGAGCCGGTCTTTGGCTCTTTGCAACAATACTATGGTTTGAGAAGAATGAGCGTAAGAGGAAGGAACAATGCAAGCAAAGTAATGTTAATGTCAGCTGCTGCGTTCAACTT
>CAYZUW010000611.1:0-1097 GCA_964481325.1 uncultured Saprospiraceae bacterium | reverse complement strand
TGTTCATAAATTTATTTTTAGAATTTGGCAATCGTAGTTTCTTGAATTCTTCAATAGGTTTTATCTAGTCAAAATCTATAAAATTCAGTATTAAAATCTAGTAGAAGAAAATACTATTACTAAGTAAATTCAATCTAATATACAAAAAAATACCCTCCTATATCTTTACATTTTTCGATTTTAGATTTTACATTTTTCGGTTTATTTCACGGACTAGCGCTGAGAAAGAGTGCGACCGGAGGAAGCAGACCGTAGGGCCGAGCAGACTTGCGAGCTCTGTATCATAGCGACCCACGCCCTTCCGCGTGGGTAGGCCCCAAAAAAACAAACTACTTAAAAGGATGGCGCTGAACCCACTTTTCTTCTGGATTCAATAGATTGATAATCGGAGAGACTACCTTATTAAGCAATGCATTTTCATGTCTTAAATAGATGCACAATTCTTTAGGGGTAGCGCCTATGGAACTTTTTATCTCCATGGCAGTGCGAGCAAATACAACTTTTTTCGAACCGAGATGAATCGCTTTTTTGACCTTATTATAAAGCATAGTAAGATAGAGTTGATGTTGGATGTTCATCTTTTTATCAAAACCTAAAAAATGCGCTTCTAACTCATCATGATTGACTATCACGGTGTTAAAACCGACGAATCGCTCCTCTAAAAAATACCCATACAGTTTATATTTATCTCCTAATCTGAGCTTCAATTCCAAAAAGTAAGTTGGTTTGAGATATACCAAATTGAAGCCTGCATTCTTCTGAACTTCTATAAAATAAGCATAGATCTGATCTAGGTATTTTTCGATTTCTGATTCATCAAATTCTCTAAATCGTATATCTTTCGATTTCTTGTAAGCGCGTTTTGCCCTGACTCTATACTTAGAACTCATGCTTGCCAAATAGTCTTCAAATTCTTTCCACTCTGGGCGAATATCAAGAATCATATTCGGCTGAACAATGAAATGATGAAAACCATGTCCTACCCAATCGTCGTTGAGTGCTTTGGTCACATCCATGTCTTTCCCAATCACTGCGGATGAATAATTGCTGTCGCTATAAAAAACTTCCTTTATGCCATTAGCAGCTTCACTTACAAT
>CAYZUW010000610.1:0-1106 GCA_964481325.1 uncultured Saprospiraceae bacterium | reverse complement strand
GAGTGTATCCCATTCGAATTGACAAACGCGCAAAAAAGAGTTATCAAAGAAATTCGCTACGACTTAGGGAGTGGAATCCACATGAATAGATTGCTACAAGGAGATGTGGGCAGTGGCAAAACCATGGTTGGGTTACTGTCTATGCTATTAGCCTTAGATAATGGGTATCAAGCTTGCATGCTAGCCCCGACGGAAATACTTGCGCAACAGCATTTTACTTCCCTTGAAAAAGACTTGGCAACACTAAATATAGAAGTAGCTTATTTGGCTGGATCCGTTAAAGGCAAGAAAAGAAAAATCCTTTTAGAGCGATTAGCAGCAGGTGAGATTCAAATATTAATCGGAACACATGCTGTACTAGAACCACCAGTAATTTTTAAAAACTTAGGATTAGCGATTACGGATGAGCAGCATCGTTTTGGGGTAGCACAAAGAAGTAAACTTTGGCAAAAAAATGAGCCTATCCCACCTCATATATTAGTCATGACTGCAACTCCCATACCGCGAACTTTAGCCATGACAGCTTACGGTGATTTGGATGTATCTAAGATTAACGAGATGCCTCCAGGTAGAAAGCCAGTCACGACAATGCACAAAAAAGAAGAGAATAGACTCTATGTTTTTGGTTTCATGAAAAAACAAATCGCTGAAGGAAGACAAGTTTATATTGTTTACCCTTTGATTGAAGAATCCGCTACATTGGACTTGAATAATTTGATGCAAGGCTATGAATCTCTAGAAAGAGATTTTCCAAAACCAGAGTATCAAATAAGCATTGTTCATGGTAGAATGAAAACGGAAGATAAAGATTTTGAGATGCAGCGTTTTGTTAAGAACGAAACGCAAATAATGATAGCTACTACAGTAATTGAAGTTGGAGTCAATGTGCCAAATGCCTCTTTAATGATTATAGAAAATACCGAAAGATTTGGCTTATCTCAATTACATCAATTGAGAGGAAGAGTAGGAAGAGGATCAGACAAGTCTTACTGTATACTAATGTCTAAAAATAATATTTCAAAAGAAAGTTATAAGCGCATCCAAACCATGGTCAACACGAATGATGGTTTTGAGATAGCAGAGGCAGATTTAAAATTACGAGGACC
>CAYZUW010000609.1:0-1121 GCA_964481325.1 uncultured Saprospiraceae bacterium | reverse complement strand
TGTGAATGACAACATTGAAGGGAATGTTATAGGTGGAAATGGACTAGACGGTATTAGGCTTGGTGGCGCGAGAGATGTGTTGATTGCTGGAAACAACATAGGAGTTGGTGCAGATGGAGTGTCAAATGTAGGTAATGCATCCAGGGGGATATTTTTGGCCTTTAACGCTGAAAATAATATTATTGGCTACGATACTAGTCTGTCAAATTCAAATGAATTAGAAGTTGGAAATTACATTTCTTTCAACATTAATTCAGGTATAGCGCTTTCTGGAAATGGTTCTCAAAATAGAATTAGTAGGAATCAAATAGCTAGAAATGTAATGCTTGGAATTGATTTAGAACAAGATTTGGTAACGCCAAATGATAACCTTGATACAGATAGTGGGTCAAACGGCTTGCTCAATTTTCCTGTGATAGAAAGTGCTCATATCATTGGGAATCAAATCGTAATTTCTGGATTTGCACCAGCCAATTCAGAAATTGAGTTTTTTATCGCAGATGGAGAAAATAATCCTAACCCAATCCCTCCAATGCATACTACTAGTTTTGGAGAAGGAGAAATTTATCTAATTACTGCTTTTGAGGGTGGAGCTGAGGATGTAGACGGGACTACAAGTACTTATACAGATGACGGAACAGGGAGTACTTTAATCAAAACTCAAAATAGATTTGAATTTGCATTTGACAATACAATTTTAGGGCTTACGGCAGGAGCTGAAATTACCTCTACTTCTACTAATAATCTCCAGAGCACATCAGAATTTAGTGGAGTAATTACTGCCATTTCCTGTGATCTTCCTGTTATCAATGGCGTACCAAATGATGTTATAGTGGAATGTAACAATATTCCTATTCCACCTATTTTAGGTGTAGACATAACTGCAATGAGTGATTGTTTTGTACCTGTCTTGTCAATGACTGAAGATACCCTAAGTCAGACTTGTGATTATAGTTTTATCCTGCAGAGAATTTGGGTAGCTCAAGATGCTACAGGAATTACAAGAGATACTCAAAACATAACGGTGTTAGACACTACAGCCCCAGTGCTATCTGGAACACCAAGTGATGAAACAGTAAGTTGTGGCGCTATACCAAATCCAGCTGTGACTTTAACAGCAT
>CAYZUW010000608.1:0-1128 GCA_964481325.1 uncultured Saprospiraceae bacterium | reverse complement strand
TCACGAAACCACAAAATGACTCTTTTGGCGATATTTTTCATTTTCTCAATCCACTAATGCTCAGATATCACTGAATTTCGAAAATATTAGATGAGTCCAATTTAAAGTAATACAAAACCAAAAATGTTTCTTTTGGCGATATTTTACCTTTTCTCAATGAACTGATGCTCAGGCATCACTTCATTTCCAAAAGCAAAAATCTCATCCAAAAGAATTCATTTTATGGAATTTGTCTTTCTTCAAACTGGTCTCATGCATCTCATCCAAAATAGCCCATTTTTTGCAATCCGCTACTTTCCGGAGTGGACTCATATTTCAGCTTTAAATACTCCATAACCTTAGCTTAACCTTCCTTAACATTTCGACCTCGTCTTCTTTGTAATTATTGTAAACTTAAAATCAAGATTATGAGAATCAGGAAAATAATGCTCGCCAACTTACTCATGCTAAGCATGATAGCTACTTCGATTGCACAAAGTGTAGGTATAAAATCATCCGTCCAGTTCTCTACTGTAGGAGTAGAAGGTATAAATACTTCATTTGTAGAAAAAGGTACAAATGAAGGGTTTGATATCACTATATTTGGGACCATTCCAGTAACCGATAATTTTAGTTTTCAGCCAGAAATAAGCTACAATGAAAAAGGCTTTGAGGTAGGACAAGGAGTTGATATAAACTTATTCAATGTAAACCTTCCAATAGGCGTATCAGCAGTAACGGAGATAAATTATGTACAAGCTCCCCTATTAGGTAGATATGAAATAAGTGGGCAAAAAGGAGGGGTATATTTTCTTGCTGGGCCATCCATTGCTCTTGCAACCAAGGCCAACTTGAAAACGAAATTAAATTCTATCATTGACATCAATTTAACAAATACTGAATTGGATATCAGCAATGAAAATTACAATCGATTTGAATTCGCAGGTCAATTAGGTACTGGAGCATTTCTAAACGTTGGAGCGGCCAAACTATTTGCTGAGGTAAAGTATCATCATGGGTTTACTGATTTACTTGCTGATCCTATATTGGATATTAGGCTAAAGAATAGAGCCTTTGGTGTTGGTGCTGGCATTGAATACGGTTTTTAATTAGGGATATTCAGAGGTAGTCAAAACACTTTAAAAACAG
>CAYZUW010000607.1:0-1157 GCA_964481325.1 uncultured Saprospiraceae bacterium | reverse complement strand
CGATGCAGATGATCCTCTGCAATATGTATCATATAGATGCACCAACGGGCAATATAGCTGTCAAAGACATCAAGGCGTTTTTTAATAGCCGTCATCCTGTGGTCAAGCAAGCAATACCGCTCTCACTCGGGGATAGCTACAAAGGGTATCGTATCGTTGGGACCGACACTAGTTTTTTGGGTCTGTACGATGCCAAGATAGCCAAAGGACGTACCTGGAGACAAGACTATGATGTGGTGGTTGGGCCATTGGTAGCGGAGCGTGCGCACCTACATTTGGGCGATCGATTTTTTAGTTCGCATGGACTCGTGGATGATGGCATCAATGTGCATGACCACGGCAGCAAGTTTCGCGTAGTCGGTATACTCGAGGCCAATCAGACGGTGACGGACCAATTGATTTTGTGCAGCACGCCGACGGTGTGGGCAGTACACGATCATGAGGAGCATGACCACGAGGGGGAAGAACATGCAGCGCATGATGAGGAGAGCGCAGACCATGAGGAACATGACCACGCAGGTCATGATCACGCACACGATCATAAAGACGCAGTCATAGAAGACATCGCTGCTGCCCCTTTCAATCTACTAGATCACCAAGAACAATTCATCACTTCTCTCTTAGTGAAGTTTAAAAATCAAGGCATTCAGGCGCTCAATTTTCCAAGGGCTATCAACGAGCAGTCAGACCTCATGGCGGCACAACCCTCTTGGCAGATCAATCGGGTTCGTGATATGATGGGCTCGGGTACAGATATGCTGCGACTCCTCGCGGGGGTGATTATTTTTGTGAGTGCGATCAGTTTATTCATCTCTTTATTCTCTTCTCTTCGCGGTCGTAAGTATGAGCTCGCTATCCTCCGTGTGATGGGCGGTACGCGCAGCACTTTATTTTCCTTGATCATTTTCGAAGGATTGATTCTTGCCGTATTAGGCTATATATTTGGTGTCGCGCTGGGTCACTTTGGGGTCGCCATTTTGGGTGGCCAGCTGGAGGCGTCTTATAAGTATAGTTTTACGCCATGGTTGTGGTTGAAGGAGGAGTACTTTATCTTGGTTGTGCTTTTGCTTCTGGGTTTTGTGGCTTCGCTGATTCCTGCGGTGAAGGCTTCGAACACGGCGATTTCTGAGACTTTGTCGGAGTAGGGGGGCTGGGTG
>CAYZUW010000606.1:0-1165 GCA_964481325.1 uncultured Saprospiraceae bacterium | reverse complement strand
ACATACTGAAAAAAAGATTCTTTTGGAAATTTTTGACTATCGCCAAGAAGATGGTGATATCATCAGTCTTAACTTTAATGGACACTGGATACTGAAAGAAAGGAAGTTGTCTAAACTACCTCTTAAACTAATAGTCGAACTGAATGAAACTGGAGAAAACTATTTATTGCTGCATGCCGAAAATCTCGGCGACATCCCACCCAACACTATTGCAGTTAGATATTATATAGAGGGGCAACGTAAGCTTGTTGTTCTGAATTCTGATATGGATCATAGCGAGGTGATTCGATTTGACAAAATAGAGGCTGAAGAATAATTGCGTTTCTTTAGTAGTACATATAAGTATGTTTTTTTTTTGCGAAAAGGATAGGAAGGGCGCCCATTTTCGGGCGGTCCAGAAGTGGAGGTACGGAACGGATGGACGGGAGCGTTAGCGCACCCGTGGAAAGCCTGACCTGAGCTTTTTCAGCGAAGGGTTCGCCCCACTAAAAATCATTCAAGAAATAGTCGAACAATTCTGTTAAATACCCTACTCTGCGTGTTTATACAGAAAACTAAAAATAAATAAGAGCGTCGTAATAATTAATAGCCCCTCTATAGGTTGCACTACGTGATATAGAATTTGTGGTGGTATCTCTGTCCAGAAACTTGTAGTATGTTTACGAATCAAAATTGCTCCATATCCAGTCCAGTCAAGATCAAGGTTAACAGTGTTAATACCTTTTTGTACCAAGTCTTTTTGCCAAACGACTAAAGTCAATAGTAAGACCATCCCAAAATAACGAGTCCATGTTTTTTTGAAAGTGCTGATGCTATCTAATAATAATGCCCGTATTCCTTTATGGCTTCTTAAAAAAATCATTCCCATAACCGCCCCCAAAAGATTGAGGATTACATCATTGAAGTCATAGTAATTGGTTCTTTCTGGTGAAAGAAAATAGTATTGATAAGCCTCATCAATAGCGCCTAAAAAAGTGACTAAAACTATGGTAGTAAATAAGTTTTTACTCAAAGGAAAGAGTAGTATCGCCAATAAACAATATTGGATAAAATGAATAATTTCTATGTTGACAATAATCAACATGTTGAATGAGACGGCTATGCACAAGAGGCATAAGGTAAAAAATGCTACGGGGTATCTAGGTTTGTCTAATCGATTAATTTG
>CAYZUW010000605.1:0-1202 GCA_964481325.1 uncultured Saprospiraceae bacterium | reverse complement strand
CTATAATGAATGATAATGTATCCTCTAGCATCTTGGATAGAGCCCAAGAATCATTCGGAACAGGTGCTGCAGAAAGATTAATCAAAGACTATAATGCACAGACGATTTGGTTATCCGCAAATATTAAATCGATCATTGCAATTGAAGATAGCAAATTTCCCGCATGGCTCAATATAGCTGTAGGCTACGGCGCTGAAAACCTATTAGGTGCCTTTGGCAATGGATGGGTCCGAAATGGCACAAGCTTCAGACCTAATAATTTCGAACGACATAGACAACTCTTTCTTTCATTTGATATTGACCTAGAAAAACTTCCTGTGCGAAACAAAGCTTTGAAGGGATTATTAAAAATTGTCAACCTTATTAAAATACCATCCCCTACTATGGAGTTTAATAGTATAGGGCAACAAAATTTCCATTGGCTATATTTTTAAAAATATATTATGAACAAAACAGTCTACACCCTCGCTTTTTACTTTTTTCTACTAAATGCTTCTATTGCGCAGAATATAATTTGTGGCCACGACTTAGTTCGAGCCAGCCTGGAAAAAAAATACCCAGGGTACCAAAATTCTATTGACAAGACTTTTGAAACCGCAAAAAATTATTCAAAACGCTTACGCCAACCAAATACCACCTTCACTATTCCAGTAGTAGTTCACGTGGTGTGGAACGAAGCAGAAGAAAAAATAGACTCTTCCCTGATTCTCTCGCAGATAGAAATTTTAAACGAAGATTTTCAAAGACTTAACGAAGACGCAGATAATATTAGGGATATATTTCAGCCTGTTGTCGGTAATCCAATGATTAACTTTGAACTCCAAGAAATTATTTTTGTCCAAACACAGTCTATCTATGAGTTTGATTTATTTTCAGGAGCACTTCCAGATGAGGTAAAATTTTCGAATCAAGGAGGAAGTGATGCCATTAGTCCGTCTACCGCATTAAATCTCTGGATATGCAAAATTCAGCCGCTTGAGTTTGCTGGCGAGTTTGCTGGCCAACTATTGGGTTATGCTTATCCACCAAATGACTTAAGCAATTGGCCAGAAGAAATAGAATTCCCTGATGGAGACTTCGAAGGTGTCGTTATCGACTATAGAACTATTGGCAGGAACAATCCTTTCACTATACAAATACTGCCAGGCCAAGAAAAGCAACTTGTCAAAGGCCGGGTCGCAGTACATGAGATAGGGCACTAT
>CAYZUW010000604.1:0-1241 GCA_964481325.1 uncultured Saprospiraceae bacterium | reverse complement strand
GAGGAGGAGTGAGGTGAATGATGAGTTATGAGTTATGAATTATGAATGCATGGGTCAAATGCTAAATCGTTAGCTTAAAAATACTGTCTATTTATCTTTAGGGGTGCTTAGAGAGTTTCATCATTAATGAGATATAAATTATGAATGCATCATTTGGGCTATATGTTAGATCGTTATTAAAGTTCCGGTGTATTTAGCATAATGAGCGCTTAGAGAATTTATCATTCATCATTGATCATCCATAATTCATCCCTTCCTTCCTAAAAAAAATGCAGCACCTGAAAACAGATGCTGCACTAGATAAATTTTACTTCTTTAAATATACTAAGCGCCTAGATAGTGCTTAAGTAATTTACTTCTCGATTTAGTTCTGAGTTTGTTAATCGCTTTATCTTTGATTTGTCTCACTCTCTCACGAGTAAGGCCAAAACGCTCACCTATGTCTTCTAAAGACATTGGGTGTTCAACGCCAATTCCAAAGTACAGCTTGATGACATCGCATTGTCTATCTGTAAGCGTACTAAGAGAACGGTCAATTTCTTTGCGTAATGATTCTCCATAAGCAAGCTGACTATCCGTATTAGGGGTACCACCATTTTCTAAAACGTCTAAAAGAGAATTATCTTCTCCGTCGACAAATGGTGCATCCATAGATACGTGTCTGGCAGCAACGCCAAGAGTTGTTTCTACTTCTTCTGTAGAAATTTCGAGCATCTCCGCTAACTCTTCTGGAGATGGCTCTCTTTCGAATTCTTGTTCAAGTTCCGAAAATGCCTTGTTGATCTTATTCAAAGATCCCACCTTGTTCAATGGTAATCTTACAATCCGTGACTGCTCAGCTAATGCCTGCAGGATAGATTGTCTAATCCACCATACCGCGTAAGAAATAAACTTAAAACCTCTTGTTTCATCGAATCGTTGTGCAGCTTTGATTAATCCTAAATTACCTTCATTGATCAAATCACTAAGTGATAGACCTTGATTTTGGTACTGTTTTGCTACGGACACAACGAATCTCAAGTTGGCCTTGGTCAATTTCTCGAGCGCTTCTTGATCACCTTCCTTAATCCTTTTCGCCAAGTCTACTTCTTCCTCAGGTGTCAGTAAGTCGACCTTACCGATTTCCTGTAGATACTTTTCCAGTGACTGACTTTCACGATTAGTAATGGATTTAGTGATCTTTAATTGTCTCATTAAATAGTTTTTAAATGTTTAAAGATATCAACACTTGGTACTTTTAC
>CAYZUW010000603.1:0-1289 GCA_964481325.1 uncultured Saprospiraceae bacterium | reverse complement strand
TTATTTAATTAAGTATATAATGAAACTTTCAAAACGCAATAGTAGAAAGAGAATTCAAAAGAGAATCAGAAAACGCATTTCTGGAACACAAAGTGTACCTAGATTAAGTGTTTTTAGAAGCAACAAGAATATATCTTGTCAAATGATTGACGATGTAAATGGTGTAACTCTTTTTAGCGTAAGTTCTAAGAAAGTTGGGGCTGGCGAAGACAGTACCAAGATTGGTCAGGCGAAAGCAGTAGGCCAAGCATTAGCACAAAAAGCTAAGGAAAATAACATTAACAAAATTATTTTTGATAGATCTGGATACTTGTATCATGGTCGTGTGAAAGCTTTGGCTGACGCAGCAAGAGAGAATGGTTTAGAATTCTAATTTCAGAGAATAAGAACAATGGCAAATAGAAATCAGAAAAGAATTAAAGCGTCAGAATCTGAGCTTAAAGAAAAGTTGGTTAACCTGAATAGAGTAGCGAAAGTTACTAAGGGTGGTCGTACATTTAGTTTCGCTGCAGTTGTTGTTGTCGGGGACGGAAAAGGTACTGTTGGACACGGTCTTGGTAAAGCAAGAGATGTATCAGAATCAATTCAGAAAGCAGTCGATGATGCGAAAAAGAATTTAGTAAAAGTTCCTGTTCATAAAGGAACAATACCTCATCCCCAGAAAGGAAAATATGGAGCTGGAAAGGTTCTTATTAAACCTGCATCTGAAGGTACAGGTGTAATCGCAGGTGGAGCCATGAGAGCTGTTTTAGAAATGGCTGGAGTACAAAATGTACTTGCAAAATCTCAAGGTTCATCAAATCCACATAACGTGGTTAAAGCGACTATTGATGCACTAAGTAAGTTAAGATCGCCAATGGAGATTGCTCAAACAAGAGGAATTTCTATGGAGAAACTCTTTAATGGATAATAAAGAATAGATACATATCATGGCTAAAGTTAAAATAACTCAAGTAAAATCAGTTATTGACCGCACTAAGCGTCAAAAAGACACTATGATTGCTCTTGGAATAAAAAAAATGAATCAGACGGTTGAGCACGAAGCTACTCCTCAGATTCTAGGAATGATAAATAAAGTAAGCCACTTAGTTGTGGTTGAAGAAATATAATAAAATTTAACAATGGAACTTCATAATCTAAGACCAGCTAAAGGAGCTGTAAAGAGTGGAAAACGTATAGCAAGAGGACAAGGATCCGGTAAAGGCGGTACGGCTACTAGAGGTCATAAAGGACAAAAGTCTAGATCTGGTTATAGCAAAAAGAGGAACCACGAGGGTGGTCAGATGCCT
>CAYZUW010000602.1:0-1293 GCA_964481325.1 uncultured Saprospiraceae bacterium | reverse complement strand
TCGGTGATATCTGGTGGATTTGGCGACAGCCATTGGACATCTAAATCGCTTGTTATGTCTCGTATTCAATCACCCAAGTTCCTTTAATTCTCTTTTGCCTATTTATTGGAATATTGGTTTCAAATTTTAGGGTTTTCAATTCAAATACATCTAATTTAAAATAGTTAGCAACTTTCTTTAAGCTTGCGTTCATCATTTTACTTAGTGCAGGATGATTGCTTAATGTAACTATTTCTTTATCAATAAATAAACCAATTGCTATTTCACCTTTGTTCATTATTACTCCATCGATTTCAATATTACTCTTGGTTACGAATTTAGACCTTGTAAAATACCTCATCCGTTCTAACGGAAATTCAGTTATCGGAGCCGTGTAATAAGGATGTTGATTTTCGATGTCTTTACTTAATAGCTCTTTAAGGGTTAATTTTTTGTCATAGCCCCATTCCTCAATTTCAATGAGTTCATCATAATCATAATACTCTGACCATAATGGATATTCTTTAAATCTAGTTGAATTAAAATCCTTTGCTTTTATTATTCTAAAATTATACTTGAACGAATCAAAATCTTTCTGAAGTATTTCAAGTAATTCTGGATACCTATCGATGAATAAAAGTCTTTGTTTATTAAATGCATCTAAATTCCAAACTTCTTTTACCTTTATTGTGGGAATTTCATCAAGTCCGTTTAGATAGAACTTCATCAAGTTTGACAGTTCATTACCCGTTTCCATATATCTATAATAGATTTGAGCAAGAATCTCCAAATGGTCTACACCTGAATTTACAGACTTTGATAAAAGTTTTATGTCTTTGGCGTTTTCCTTCAATTCTATTTTTTATGAGACCTGATGATAATATCAATCGTCTCTCTGAGGGACGAAGAAATATGATCATATATCTAAAGTTACAAACAGTTACTTATTAATTACCTTTCTTTCCCGTAAATTATACTTGTCTCCTGATTGCAAAAAGTAGAATAAGTCATTTTCATTCGGTGTGTTTTTCAATTCAATCCCCTCTCGTGACCATAAGGATTTGTCATATATTAATACATAACTCTTGCCGATAACTTGAAGTGTATCCCCATGAACAACAATTGCTGTATTTTCATCAATTCCAATGCCTAACAATTCAGGTTTTTTATCGAGAATATCAAACATATCAAATTGCCTGTTCCGAGCTAAAACATGTTGATCAATGGCAATGTTCGAAATAAATCCTAATCCAGTTTCGTGATCTCCCATCATTATTTGATTATTTTTTGTGTCACCACGTGCCAAATAAGAAC
>CAYZUW010000601.1:0-1330 GCA_964481325.1 uncultured Saprospiraceae bacterium | reverse complement strand
GCATTCAACATTCCTAATACAGTAAACTTTAAAGAGGCATTGAGTCAAGGCAAAAAGTTTGCTTTCGAAACGCATAAAGGCAAAGCTGAGGATGTCATTTTGTTGCAGTATACAGGTGGTACAACGGGGGTATCTAAAGGGGCCATGTTGACTAATGGGAACTTGGTGGCTAATATGGAGCAAATCCAGTCTTGGATGATGCCCTTTATGCAAGAGTCCAACCAGGTGGCCTTGTCTCCACTACCTATGTATCACATATTCGCCTTTACGGTAAATTGCCTTGCGCTGATGAGTGTGGGCACGCATACCGTATTGGTCACCAATGCGCGTGACTTAGGATCTATAGTGAAAGAATTCAAGCAACATAAAATAACATTGTTCACTGGGGTGAACACTTTATACAATGGCCTACTAAACAACACAGACTTCCTAGCTTTGGATTTTTCTGACTTGAAAATTTCAGTTGGTGGGGGTATGGCCGTGCAAGGCGCGGTAGCGCAACGGTGGAAAGAAGTGACTGGTTGTAATCTATCTGAGGGCTTCGGCATGACCGAAACTTCTCCAGTAGTCACCGTCAATCCGCTTAATGAATCTATCCGTCTAGGTACTATCGGTCTTCCATTACCTTCTACGGATGTACGTATTGTCAACGAAAATGGACAACCCATCGGTGTAGGCGAGGTAGGTGAAATCCAAGTAAAGGGACCTCAAGTCATGAAGGGATATTATAACCGTCCGGATGAAACCGCTAAAACCATCACCGCGGAAGGTTGGCTCAATACGGGCGATATCGGAAAGATGGATCCTGATGGATTCTTTAGCATCGTAGATCGTAAAAAAGATATGATCTTAGTGTCTGGATTCAATGTATATCCAAATGAAGTGGAAGATGTCTTGGCTACGCATCCAAAAATTTTGGAAGGAGCTGCTATCGGTATTCCAAGTGAAAAATCTGGCGAGGCGGTTAAGGTATTTATTGTCAAAAAAGACAAGTCCCTTTCTGAATCAGAAGTGATTGATTTTTGTCGCGAAAGCTTAACTGGATACAAAGTACCAAAGGCGGTAGAGTTTAGAGACGAACTTCCTAAATCTAATGTTGGGAAAATTTTGAGAAGGATATTGAAAGAGGGTGGAATTTCTTAGGAAATTTCAAATTATGAATTATGAATGGTGAATTATGAATGCCAAGCTAGCTTGAATTGCCAATTTCCAATGATCAATTTTCAATACCAGCTAGACGCAAAAAGCAAAAAGGTATTTCGCTTCGCGAAATACCTTTTTGCTTTTTGCTTTTTGCTTGACTAGTTAAAAGACTTGATTAGTTTCTCAA
>CAYZUW010000600.1:0-1368 GCA_964481325.1 uncultured Saprospiraceae bacterium | reverse complement strand
AGGTAATCCTGTGTTCCCAGGAGTTTTACAAATGGAAGCTTTGGCTCAAACTGGAGGAATACTAGCTCTATCCACTGTTGAAGAACCTGAATTGTGGGATACTTACTTTGTGAAAATTGATAATTGTAAGTTTAAAAATAAAGTAGTTCCTGGAGATACCATAATACTAAAAATGGTACTTATATCCCCTATAAGAAGAGGCATTGTACAAATGGAGGCTACCGCTTATGTCGGAAATAAAATTGTTTCTGAAGCGGAGTTGATAGCACAGATTGTTAAGCGTAAGTAATATTAGATGAAGAATAACGAACCACAACAACAGCAATTGGCACACATTCATCCTGAGGCTAAAATCGGGCATAATGTAAGTATTGGACCTTTTACCTACATCGATCGAGATGTTGTTATTGGAGATAATTGTTGGATAGGGCCAAATGCTACTATTTTTTCTGGAGCGCGAATTGGAGAAAACTGCAAAATTTATCCAGGTGCTGTAATCGCTGGTACGCCCCAAGATTTGAAGTATCAAGGGGAGGAGACGCTAACATTCATCGGAAATAATACTACGATAAGAGAATATGTAACCGTTAATAAAGGAACGAGTTATGCTAACAAAACTGTTGTCGGAGACAATTGTCTACTCATGGCATATGTACATGTCGCTCATGATTGTATTCTTGGAAACAACGTAATTCTGGCAAACAATGTAAACTTGGCTGGACATGTTGAAATTGATGATTATGCTATTCTTGAAGGTTTAGTGGCTGTGCAACAGTTCGTGAAAATCGGTACACACAGTTTTATTGCAGGAAATACCATGGTCCGTAAAAGTGTACCTCCTTTTGTAAAGGCAGCAAGAGAGCCTATCTCCTATGCAGGGGTGAATTCTATTGGTCTCTTACGTAGAGGATATACAGAGGCACAGGTAATGGGGATTCAAGATATATATAGAATACTTTACATTAAAACCAACAACACGACCCAGGCGCTTTTGGAAATAGAGACCGATATGGATGCTACAAAGGAGCGAGATCAGATTTTAGATTTTATTAGGAGTGCAGATCGAGGAGTAATGCGTGGGCTTCGTACTTCAAAATCAAAGTAGTGGATTGCTCCTCTATAAATCTAGTTGATGTTGCTAAGAAGTTTCAGCACAAATGGATTTTTAGGAATATCAATACTACACTTAATATGGGAGAAATTGTTTCTGTTACTGGAAACAATGGCTCTGGAAAATCTACTTTCTTAAAAATTCTTTCCGGGCATCTCTCTCCTAATAAAGGAGAAGTTGTTTATTATGATAGAGATAAAAAGAAGATAGATAGAGACGATATCTACCAGTCTCTCACTTTTGCAGCGCCTTATATC
>CAYZUW010000599.1:0-1369 GCA_964481325.1 uncultured Saprospiraceae bacterium | reverse complement strand
AAGAAAGCCAAAGATTCGAGAATCTAGAATTTTCAGTGAAAAGTTTAAAAGGGCCATTGTAAAAGAATATACAAGTGGTAACTTTAAGGTGGGTCAGCTATGTAAGATACATCAGCTGCACAACCAAAATGTGTATAATTGGATATACAAGTATTCCAATATATCGAAACCAGAAAAAGTAATTGTGGAGTTGAAAAAGAGTACTACTCAAAAATTATCGGACTACGAAAAGCGGATAGCTGAATTAGAAAAGCTAATTGGGCGCAAGCAAGTAGAGATAGAGTATTTAAAGAAGATTATAGAAGTAGCAGATGATGAACTAGGAACGGACCTAAAAAAAACTTTAAATACCAAGCCGTAGGAAGGATGAGAGGGCTTAAACGTTTAGGCATTATAAAATTTGTAAGTAGACACTTGTATGACGTTTCAGGCACAAGTGAACAATCGGTAAGTCAACATGTAAAGCGTTTAGAGGCTAAATTAAGATTGTATGTAAGTCTGCGAACGAGAGTGAAAGAATATCGTCAATCACACCCAGGAATTGGTTTGCGTAAGTTGTACGATCAGTTGAATCCAGAAGGGATTGGGAGAGATAAGTTTATTGATGTAATGCAAACAATGGGGATGCAGCTTGCATACAAGCGTAACCCTCAAAAGACAACGATACCGGGGTTTTTGCGGTTTGCGAACAAGATAAAAGGCATATTAATTTGGAAAGAAAATCAAGTATGGCAAACAGATATAACTTACTATCCAATCAGGCTGGAAACGTATTATATAATATTCATTATTGACATTTACACTAAGTACATAAAGTCATATAAAGTTTCCAAAAGTATGCACGCATATCATAATGTTGAATGCTTAAGACAAGCAATAAAGGAATCAGGAAAAATTGATGGGTTGATACACCATTCTGATTGCGGTGCACAATTTACAAGTATAGACTATTTAAACTTATTAACGGATAATGCAATCACTATAAGTATGGGTGTTAAAGGGCAAGATAATGCGTATGCAGAAAGGATAAATGGAATAATAAAAAACGAATACTTAAAGTATAGGAAAATCGAAACGTACAAACAATTAAAACGATGGACAAAACAAGCGGTACATCACTACAACACTGTTAGGATTCATCGCAATTTGCCAAAAGGGATGTCTCCAAAGAAGTTTAAAGAAAAACTGCTATCTTTAACAGACCAAGAAAGGCCAAAGGTGATTGTTTATGCCGATGGTAACAGTGCTGCTCGGAAAGACCAAGTCTTTCTAAGCAGTCTTACCAAGAAAGACCTTCAGGATCATATTTGTCCGATAAAATGGAATTGATTAATTAACAAAAACCCTAAACGCTATTCAGGTAAGGTCA
>CAYZUW010000598.1:0-1391 GCA_964481325.1 uncultured Saprospiraceae bacterium | reverse complement strand
ACTTTCACTTTTTGATTGCGTTCCGGGATCAAATTGTATAGACTCTTCACTGTAAAATTCTAGACTGATTCTATTTGGATTTACTTGAAAGTAATCACATATTATATCTAAGGTATCGAAAGCATCTTGTTCTTTTCCGCTAAAGTCAATATCAAAATAACGTTTTGTTGGAAGGACTGTTGGTTGCCTTATCAGATCTATCATATTTGTATCGACCCAAGTAAGTTTCTCTTCTATCCATTCTTTGTCCTCAGCGGTGACGGGGCACTTATTTTTCTTTTTCCAAAACATCTTCTAGTTTGCTGTTGATTAGTTAGTTTATAAGATAAGACATTTCTATTTAAATTGCTCGCTATTCAAGCTGAAGTATAATTATTCCAAAGCAAGGTTTACCAAACACATAGCTTGCAAATCAAAACTCAGCTATTTTTCACTACCACAAATCCCAAGCACTTCCAAGACAATGAATTTTCATGTCCATCCAAAGGTTCATGGACTAGGATATCCTCTTTCCAATTTAAAATCGCAAAATTCATTTCCTTTAAAAGTTGTGATAACTGGCTGGCTGGATAATACATATCCCAATGTTCTGCTTTCTTGAAATTTAGTGGAGACACTACAATCAATCTACCATTCGGCTTTAAAACACGATACATTTCTCTTAAGCCAACTTTTGGGTCATCTAATCGATCAAGCAAGAAACTGCTCACTATCATATCTTGACTATTATCATCGAAAGGCAAATCTTCTGCCTTGGCTAAACCAAATTGCAAATTTTCTAATCGTTCTCCCTGCTGGGATAGTTGACCTAAGCCTTTATCGCTGATATCGATTAGTATCTCTGTGCCTTCTACCCAAAATTTATTAGCTCTTTTTAGCATTTGATAGCTGTAGTCGATTCCCCAAAAAGCCGAATTTGGAAATCGCTTTGCTAAACTCGCTATCCACCTTCCTACGCCACAGCCTATTTCTAAGATATTTGAATCTTTAGTTTTTGGATAATATTTTTCAGCAAAATCAAAGACGGGTTGAAAAGGATAGCCGTCCCATAGTTCATCTGCTGTATGAAGTGCAGATTGACGCACAACCATTTCGTGATAGCGTTCATAAATATCTTGCTGGTATTCGAGTTCTGTTTTATCGTGGAAGAAAGGTATTCCTTTTCGATGAGAGATAGGTGGGCGCTGCATATTATTAACTTAAGTTTCGGTAGTTAATTTAAAATAATCTGGGTTAAAAATTTTAGTCACATCTTCGTTATTCATAAATATTTTCAATATTCCATCAAGCTCGATGTCAAATATTCTTGATATTTTCTTTGCTATATCATTAACTCAAGTTTCGGTAGTTCTTATATCGATATTTTTCATTTTAACCGAAATTTTTTTCCT
>CAYZUW010000597.1:0-1393 GCA_964481325.1 uncultured Saprospiraceae bacterium | reverse complement strand
GCTATGTATATCACTGATACAAATTTGAATAGAATTAAATCAAAATAGAATAATAAATTACCTTTTCCTAATTACTTAAAACAGATTTTTATGAACGAAAAATTAACTGTCTTTAGACTTGAAAATAAATTGAAGTCAATTCAGAAGATCAATTTATTTCGGTGGCAATTTTTAGCCGCATTTTTATTTTCTGTATTTACTTTATCCCAAGTAAACGCCCAAATTGTTATTAACGAAGTTAAATCCAATGGTATGGTTGAATTTGCCAACCTTGGAGATACCGCTGTAGACATTTCAGATTTTTATTTAACGAGTTCTCCATTCAGCTCGAGGCTTGATAATCTCGAATTAATTTGTGGAGACTTATTTCTTGAACCAGGAGAACTGGTTACGGTAAATACCTTTTCTAATGTAGACTTTCGTGGAGGTGAACTCGGGCTATATACAGAAAGAGCTTTTAGAGATCCAGACGCTATAATTGATTATTTGCAATGGGGAAGCCCAAGCCGCCCAAGAGAAAGTGTTGCAGTAGCTGCTGGTATCTGGAGCGTGAGTGATTTTATTAGACGTTTTGAATACAATGAATCTATTTTATATAATGGATGTGGAGACTCATCTGATGATTATACAATAGGTACCCCTTCTATTACATGTCAAGATAATGGTTGTTCTGCAGCTGGTGGTGTTCTTACAGGTGGACCATTCATCTTTGACCAAGTTGGTGATGGTACCCCTGACAACATTCCTGCAGGGGCTATAAACTTATCTGGAGAAGTAGGTTGTAACACGGGCTATATAGTTACAGACAGCAATGGTTACATTCTTGGATTGCCTCCAACGCCAAGTGCAGTAAACTTTGACGCGCCTGGTGCTGGTACTTGTTTGATTTGGCACATTGCCTATACAGGACCAATTACTGGACTAGGTATGGGTCTTAATGCTAACGATATTGAAGGTTGTTTTGGCCTTTCTAACCCTGTTGAAGTAATCAGAACTAATGCAAGTGGTTGTGATGCTAATGGTGGTGAATTATTTGGTGGCCCTTTCATCTTCGACCAAGTTGGTGACGGTACACCTGATATGATTCCTGATGGCGCTATTGTTTGTGCTAATACCAATGGTACAAATCTTGGATTTATCGTTACTGATTCTAATGGTTACATTTTAGGACTTCCACCTACGCCTAGCGCTGTCAACTTTGACACACCTGGTGCTGGTACTTGTCTTATTTGGAAAGTTGCTTATGAAGATATCACTGGGCTTGAAGTAGGTTTAAATGCTAATGACCTTGAAGGATGCTTTGATCTTTCTAACCCTGTTGAAGTAATCAGAACTAATGCAAGTGGTTGTGATGCTAATGGTGGTGAATTATTTGGTGGCCCTTTCATCTTCG
>CAYZUW010000596.1:0-1458 GCA_964481325.1 uncultured Saprospiraceae bacterium | reverse complement strand
TGTGTCGTCCTAAAATAAGTTTACAGTTAAAAAAACATTGATGTCGCTTAGTATTCTATTTTTTTGGCCAAGCAACGAAAAATTGAATAATACCCTCAGTTATGAAGGGGTATTATTCAATTTGTAGTGGAGACCATCCTGATCTACCCCCAAGGTATAATATTTCTTCCATAGCTTTTTCGTTTCTAATTGATTTTTGGTTTGATGCAAATATTCTGGTGTTAAATTCGAAATACTCATATGTGGTCTTTCTTCATTGTACTTGATTATTGTCTTTGCTAGCAATTTCTTTGCTTGGTCATAGTTGTCAATCTTTTCTTTTGTTAAGTATTCATTTTTTAAAATACCATTTACTCTTTCGGCTATTGCATTTTCTCGTGGATCGCCTGATTCTGTCATACTTATTAATATATTATTTTGCTTCAATCTATTTGTATATCGTCCACTACAATATTGTGCTCCTCTGTCTGAATGATGTATCAATTCTACCTTTGTAAGATCCATTCCTTTCAATGCATTTGCTAATGCTTCTAATGGACCTTCTGATTCTAAATTTTCACTTAAACTATACCCTACTACTTTTCGAGAATAGGCATCTGTTATCAAACTTATATACACAAAACCTAATTTTGTTTTCCAATAAGTAATATCACTTACCCATACTTGATTTGTCTTATCTATCTTTATTCCTCTTATTAGATTTGGATACTTTTTCATCCAATGTCTTGAATTTGTTGTCTTTACAGTTGTCCTTCTCTTTTTTATTAACATGTTGTGTGCCGATAGCAAATCAAATAATGCGTCTCTTCCTAGCTTAATTTGGTGAGTCCTTAAAAATTGAGCTAATTTTATTTGCAACTTTCTTACACCCATCATTGGGTGGTCCTTTCTTATTCTTTCTACTTCTTTTAATACTATCTCTGCCTCTATCGAAACCTCTATATCGCGCCAACTTTGCTGATAGTGAGCCTGTCTTGTAATACCAAACCAGCTACATATTCTGGCCAAGCTTATGTGCTTATTTTCTCGCTTAATTTTTTCTATGGTTTGGTGTCTAACTTTTTTTCAATCTCTATATTAAATTGCTTCTCAGCTATTGATATCATTTGCCTATAGGCTTTGGCTTTAAGCTCTGCCTCTTCAAGGCGTTCTTCAAGTTCCTTTATTTTATCAGATTCTAATGATGCAGACTTATTCTTCATAAACTTGTTATATCTGGGTTTTTTCTTCTCCACTTCAATATAATCTAATTGGCGCATCCATTTTAGTATAGTTCCTTTTTCTTCCTTTGCTCCTGTAAATTTCTCCCATACATATTGTTTTGTATATGTATTAGCTAAATAATAGTCCACAACTTCCTTTTTGAAGCTTGTACAATAGTGAGTTATCCCATTCACTTTTGTAATCCTTTTATCCATTTTAATATAAATTTGTGTAAACCTATTTCAGGACAAGACA
>CAYZUW010000595.1:0-1509 GCA_964481325.1 uncultured Saprospiraceae bacterium | reverse complement strand
TATGATTCGTAGTTCGCTATTCGCTCAGTCCTTTGGACTGGCCCAAAAAAGGGCCACTACTGCTCAGCGCTAGTCCAAGGAATTGATATTTCTGAATCTAATTTTAAATGTTTCTAAATTCTAGTTCAGAAAAAGTAGGGTGCTGAAATGTCTTGCTTAGCATAACATTGTTCTAATAAAATTCCTTAGATTTATAGCATAGCTAATATTGACTCTATGAAACACCTATACACCATTATATTTTGTGTACTATTTCTTTTTCACCTTTCTGAACAAAACAATAGTTTTTTTGTGGCTCCAAGCGAGACAAATGCCGCGTACGAAATAGATCAAGACGATCATTTAGTGGTGGCTAGTGAAGGTACAGCCAATGGCAAACTCTTTTTCTACATAGGAGGAACAGGGAGTACAACCGAAACCTATCGAAGCATTTCGAACTTTGCGGCAAGTCTAGGCTATGATGTGATCAACTTATCTTATCCAAATGGAGTGCCTGCATTTTCTTTAACTAATAATTTAGACAGCTTATCCTTTAGAAGCTTCAGACAAGAAATATGTTATGGAACACCGCTAAGTCAAAGCGTAGAAGTAGATAGCTTGAATTCGTTAAATACAAGAGCTATAAATTTGCTTAACTATTTAGCCAACAATTTTCCATCAGAAAACTGGGATTCTTATTTGCTAGATGATAATACCTTGAACTGGCCACTGATAGCAATAGGAGGCCACTCGCAAGGTAGTGGTCATGCCTGTTACTTTGCTAAATTCGAAGAGGTAGATCGTGTACTTATGTTTTCTGGTCCAAATGATTTTAGTAGTCGATTTTCAAGTGCAGCAGAATGGCTCCGCGCTCCTGGCGTCACTTCTTTGAATAAACACTTTGCATATCTCAGCCTATTGGATGAAGTGGTAGATTTTGATCGACAACTAAAAAATATAGATGGCCTTGGAATTTTTCCGGCCTACGATACCATTCATGTAGACATTAGTGAAGCTCCATACAATAATACTCGATGTCTTTATACTACCCAGCCTCCTGGATTAGGCCTCATATATCACAATAGCCCTGTTCGCTTCAGCCTTTTGAATAATGAGGTCTGGGAATATATGTTAGCGACACCATTAATAACGAGCACTTCTGCAAATCCAATTGAAAAGAAGATTGTAGCCTATCCTAATCCTACTTCTTCCATTATTAATATTGACATCAATGATGGAGATAAAATTGAGGACATTGTTGTTCATGATATAAATGGTAGGCTTGTCACGTTAAGGCAATCTATCAATGCAGAGACAATCACGCTAGACTTTAGCAATCTTCCTAATGGCATGTACTTTGTTCGGTTAAATAATCAAGTGGTGAAGATGATTAAGTTGTAGGGTTTTATTTTAATAGTTTAGAATTGAGTCGGTCCATAGATTTTTTAAAATTAATTAGAAATATGAAATCATTGATAAATTCAAAATTATATAAATTTCTAGTATTGTTCTGGTGTTCAATTCTTATAC
>CAYZUW010000594.1:0-1526 GCA_964481325.1 uncultured Saprospiraceae bacterium | reverse complement strand
ATTCATCGGGATTTCCTATATTAATTTCTGGTTCTCTAAAATCGAATGGAATCTCAACTATTGCTTCCCCAAAACAAGGTTGGAATAAATCTTCTGCAAAACCATATAAAACTCTAGCCGTCCCTTCTAATTGACCAGGGAAAAACTGTTCAATAGTAGCTCGATCGACAATTACTTCTTCCGCTCTTTCTATAGTCGTGAGAACGGTTGGTACAAGTATTTGTCTAATTCCAGCTGCATCTTCAATTTGCCAACCTTCGGCGGCGGGAACAGACCCGTCATCAGGTCCTCCCATTACGAGCAAGGTTTCGTTGATACAATTCAGTTCCGCTACACCCGTAATAGTAGATGTTTCAATTGCAGCGGCGGCGGCTGGGGGTGGCATCCCTACTTCCAAAATAACCTCTGCACAAATAGGGCAACAAGAACCCAAATCTACAATTTGCACACTGTAAACTCCTGGTTCGTCAAAAAATGTACCATCCAATTCACCTCTAACGATATTACCAAATATTGTAGAAGGTCCAGTTTCAGTAATCAGATTACCATTTGGATCATTCCAGAAAAAGAGCAAATCAGTTGTAGCTCCACTACTAAGATCGACAGTCACGTCAACGATAGCACCTGATTGTACAGATCCTTCTAAGGGTAAAAATTCATCAGGATTCAGAACATCCACACATAATGTGCTAGGATCCGCAGCATTTGTTTCAAAGCCAGGTTGAACGAAACCATCTGTAACATTTATTGTAAAATCACAAACGCCACCAGCAAATCCATCAATAACAATAAAATAAGGTTCACCAGGTATTAGAGCCTCAGTCCTTAGGGTTTGATCTTGTGTAACACCCGTTCCATTTCCGCCACCATTCAAACATACAATTGGTATAACAGAGTTACAATTTGGGGCAGATACAATACCTAACTGAAATCCTAGTGATCCAGCATCGCAATCTACATCAATAAATAAATCTATAACATTGGTGGAGGCAGTAAAACCAATCCACATATTATTATTGAAAACGGTGTTTGGAACACCATTACTACACCATCCTATTCCTTCTGGCCCTAGATCTATCGTAAAACCAGAGGAAGTACTTGAGAACCCATCTAATTCACATATAGAAGGGGTAGGTGCTTGATCACAATCATCATCCGCAATTTTATTCCCACAAGGAGAACAGAGATTTATCCATCTACCAGATCCATCAAAAAATCCACAAAAAGGGTCTCCTGTAGTATCTGGTTGCTCTAAGAAAGGAGCACATTCAGAGTCATCTTGAGAAAAAAGATTGGGGGTAATAAATAAACAAAGGATTATAAGTATTGGGTAAAGTATCCTATTCATAATTAAAATTTTATCATTTACGGTTCGATAAAAATAGTCAAAATTTGCACTTTTATAGGTCACAAACAGTCAACATATCGTTTATTGCAACTTTTCAATAAAAACATCAAATAAACTTGCAAAATTGAAAAATAAATTATTGTTCAATTCCAAATAATATTTGTTTTAACCTCAAAAT
>CAYZUW010000593.1:0-1529 GCA_964481325.1 uncultured Saprospiraceae bacterium | reverse complement strand
CTCTTTATAAAAGGTATTGAAATAATTTCCTACTAAATCAAAGACTAGTCCCTTAATGTTTTGTATTCGATCTGCTTTTAATTGAGACATTCGCAATTGAAAATAAAAAGCTTCATCAAATTTTACCCTTCTTATTGCTTGCTTAAGATCATGCTCATTCTTCGGAAAATGAATATTTATAATGGCCTCATGACGACCCATAAGTCTCAATTTCTGCATAATGTAATCTGGTAGATGTTCTTGCAAAGGAGCCTCTTTCAATTTTTGAAGCAACAAGAATATAATTTTTCTACGCCCCTTAGTATCCAATCCTTTACTATTGAGTTTCTCGGTACTATGGTATACTGGGGCTAGATGAGAACTGCTGGTAGTAGTATCATTTGGCAGGCTTAACTCAGGGTGAGGAATGTTATATTTCCCATTGAAGTAATTAATTTTACCGTATGCAATATGCTCTACACCTGCCTGAAGGTTCTTTTCTAACCAATTTACTCCTTTAAACCAAACTAACTCTATGCTTCCCGTATCATCTCTAAACTGCGCAGTTAGCCTGCGTTTGCGTTGAGTTCCATGAATTTGTATCCGATTCAATACCCCTTTCAATTGCACAAAATCGTCAGCTGTATTAATCTCATTTATTTTATGAAATTTGGTTTTGTCTATATGCCTAAAAGGATAACTTTGCAGCAAGTCCATACAGGTAAATATGCCAAGCTCTTTTTTGAGTAAGTCAGCTTTAACAGGGCCTACTCCTTTTAAGTATTCGATAGGGGTATCTAGTATGCTTTTTGATGTATTTGGCATAATGATTTATTCAAGAGCAATTTAATAAGTTTAGCGATTTAGGAGTAAGATCCTTATAATTTTAATCTAATAAATTCAATATAAAATGGCACAGCCTAAAGAGACAAAAAGGATGCTCCAAGTAGGAGAGTTGGTGAAGAGGAATATTAGTATTGTCTTGCAGCAAGAAGGTAGCTACTACTACGGCACTGAAGCGTTGGTGACGGTGACTAGCGTCAAGATGTCTTCAGATATGGGTATTGCCAAGGTTTATCTCAGTATATACAATACAGAAAACAAGCAAGCCGTACTCCTTGAGATTGAGGAATATGCACATCAGATAAAGCAGTCCTTTGCACAACGCGTTCGAAAACAGATGCGACGTATTCCTAGATTGGATTTTTATGAAGATGAGACTTTGGATGAAATGTATAGACTGAATAAGGTCTTTGGCGACTTAAAGTCTCAAAATCAGATGGGAGACCATCGCGAAGAGGAATAATAAAATTTTGTTTTATTTTCTTTAGGGACCTACCATGCCACAGCAAGTATGCTGTGGTTCCTTCACTATGGAGGTCCACTGGACCTCCATTGCTACGCACCGTTCAGTGGGAGTTGTTTCCAGTATTGTGAGTGATTTTAGTGGATGTTTTGTTTTTGGGGCCTACCATGCTGCTGAAAGTTTTCAGCAGTTCCTTCACTATGGAGGTCCACTGGACCTCCATTGCTACGCACCGTTCAGTGGG
>CAYZUW010000592.1:0-1542 GCA_964481325.1 uncultured Saprospiraceae bacterium | reverse complement strand
GGATATAACTATTTGAGAATTTTCTTTAATTTTTCGACAGGTAATATTAGAGTCCACTCCGAAAACTTATGAAACCCTAAAATATCTTTTTTGGTAATATTTCTCCATTATTCAAAATTGACTAGTTTCCGGAATTGACTCATATTATAAGTAAAAAACAATCATACACATGACATTTAATTTTGAAGATAAGGTAGTATTGGTCACTGGGGGCACAAGAGGAATTGGAAAAGCCATTTCCCTTGCATTTGGAAAAGCAAAGGCAAAGGTTGCCATGGTATATTACAGCAATGAAGTAGAGGCACAAAAAACTCAAATAGAAATGCGAGATATGGAACACCACATCATTCGTTGCGATGTGAGTAAACCAGAAGAGGTGCGTAAAATGGTAAAGGATGTGGCCTTAAAATATGGACAGATCGATATTTTAATTAATAATGCTGGTGTATATATTCCTCATGAAATAGACAAAATTCCGTACAATGAATGGCAATATAAGTGGTCTAAAACCATCGACATAAATCTGACTGCACCTGCCAATATATGTTTTTGTGTAGCGAACTATATGATACTCCAGGGTTCTGGTAAAATCATCAACATTACGTCTAGAGGAGCCTATAGAGGGGAACCCAACCATCCAGCATACGGTGCTGCAAAGGCAGGGCTCAACTCTCTGACACAATCTCTTGCAAAAAAGCTAGCTCCGAAAAATATTTTTGTAGCTGCTTTAGCTCCAGGGTTTGTGGATACCGATATGGCTTTTCCCTATTTACATGGTGACGAGTCCACAGAAATACTGGCTCAAAGCCCTCTTAATAGAGCAGCAGAACCCATAGAAATAGCCAATGCGGTCTTATTTTTATCCAGCAAAGGCATTGGATATATGACAGGCTCTATTGTAGATATGAATGGCGCTTCACATTTTAGATAAAAAAAAACAATTCAATAATGTCATTATTGAATTGTCCATCATAGCTCTTTTTAAACATAGCTTTATATTTTTTTGAGCCGAAGTAAATCTGTTATTTTCCAAACAGATATGTAAACGTAATTAGTAAATTATGGAATGGCCATTGCTATAGTAGCTTTTGCATCTTGTATTTCTCTTTTTGAGCCATCCTCAGCGTAGACAGTACAGCTAAATTGGCAATCAATTTTTACTGTAGCTTGCCCTTTACTATTCTCAATAAATGGTTCAACATTCGTTATTTCAAATAAAGATTCTAAGGACTGCGGTCCATTTGCAGAACTAAAAACGACACCATTTTCATCTACCAGAGTAAATTCAAAAGTTTGTAAATCAAGCGCTGAGCCATCATCAATCCTGTCTAATATTTCATATCCAAAATCAACTTCATTATATATCAATCCTTGATTATCATCATATCTAACTTGAATTCCTGTTGAAGTTCTTGTTCCATCTAAGGTTTCCAAAAAATTGGTTGAATTGTTTATACTTTTTCCTTCTCCTATTCTAAGCCTAAGCGGTTCATTTTCGTCAAGTGTTATAAATTGTTGATTTTGACCTGAAAAGTCTTCAAG
>CAYZUW010000591.1:0-1544 GCA_964481325.1 uncultured Saprospiraceae bacterium | reverse complement strand
ATGCTAAAGATTTATAGATTAAAAAAAAACAACATGAAAAAAAGTCCTATATCGGGAATAGTCTTTTTCTTTAGTTTTATAGCCTTCATGAACGGAGGTTTTGGTGCAGCGATACCCTTTGCTATATTTTTCTTTATAGCGAATAGCATTATGAGCGGAGGGAATAGAGAGCGTCAGGCTCAACAGAGGTCAGGAAGAAGAAGAGGGAATGATCACAGCAGAGCAAGAAGAGAAGCAGATATAGCGCGACAAAGAGCGGAGGCAAGAAGAAAAGAAGAGATAAGAAGGAGGCAGTCAACAGTTAGAAGACCTGCTGCACCGAAGAAAAATCCACTGAAAAATAGTGGCCTAGCTAAGTTTAAAGAGTATGACTACGACGGCGCAATTGAAGACTTCAAAAGAGCTCTAAGTATATCTCCAGACGATATCGCTATACATTTTAATTTATCTGCGGCTTATTCACTTACAGAAGATAAGGAGGCTGCATTTAGACATTTAGATAAGGCAGTCCAGTTGGGCTTTAAAGATTTTGATAAAATTACGTCACACGACGCTTTGGCATATTTACGTATCCAACCAGAGTTTGATGAATTCAAGGACAATGGATTTAGGTTGAAGAAGGGCGCGATCAAAAAGCAAAATCCAGGCTTGGATGCGAATTTATTGGAACAGCTCAATCGCTTGCAGGATCTAAGAGAACGAGGGGTTTTGACGGAAGCCGAGTTTGAAACTCAAAAAGGCAAATTATTAAACTAGTACATACACTAAATTTTGGCAAGAACTAAAAAGAATAAAGAAAAATTAGTCGCGGCCTTATTGGCATTTTTTGGAGGGCCTTTAGGGCTGCATAGGTTTTATCTAGGGCAAACTGGTTTAGGTGTGCTCTATATTTGTACCTTCTTTATTTCTTGGTTAGTGGCTTTAATTGACACCGTGGTTTTCTTAGCCATGGATGAGGATGATTTTGATTTCAAATACAATAGATTTAAAACAGTAGATACTTACCGCCAGCGAGATCGTTTCGATGAATTTGATGAGCGCAGAGCTGAAGAAAAGCGACGCAATAGCAAATACGAAAAGCAGAAGGCAAGAGAAGCAAATCTTGGTCGTAAGAAGATGGCGGTCAAAAATCCGCACAAATTGGCTGGGATAGAAAAGTATAAAGACTACGATTTTAATGGAGCTATTACAGACTTCAAAAAAGCCCTACAAGTCAATTATCAAGACATAGCGGTTCATTTTAACCTCGCTTGCGCCTATTCTATCAATGAGGACAAAGAAAGTGCTTTTTTTCACCTAGATAAGTCGGTAGAATATGGGTTCATCGAATTTGATAAAATAAAATCCCATGATGCTCTCTCTTTTCTAAGAATACAACCTGAATACGAGGCTTTTATATCTAATGGATTTCGATTAAATGTACAGGCTAGACCTGCCAAACCGAAGCCAAATATTGTCAAGGAGCAGAAAATAAATAAAGATCAATCTGCTGATCTACTTGACCAATTGAAAAAATTAGGCGACCTTAGGGAAAGAGGATTGCT
>CAYZUW010000590.1:0-1547 GCA_964481325.1 uncultured Saprospiraceae bacterium | reverse complement strand
TCCTAATTCTTTTGTTCTGAACCTTAATAATGGCTATATTTGGCAGATTGCAAATAAAATTCAAAAGCACTCTATGGCGGGTAAATACTCAACAATACACTATCATTCTTACTTGAAGTTGGACAAGATCACGGGCGCGCAAGAACTTCGCAGCGAAGAGGTCGGTAAACCTGCTCATGAAGAGATGCTGTTCATCATCACACATCAAGCCTATGAGTTGTGGTTCAAACAAATCATCCACGAACTGAAGTCTGTGTTGAAGATGTTTGCCGATGAAGATGTAGATGAAAAGAATATTGGGACGGCTGTCGGGAGGCTTCAACGGATAGAGGAAATACTAGATCTGCTCGTAAAGCAAATCGGGATCATGGAGACGATGACTCCGCTAGACTTTCTAGACTTTAGAGCCTACTTATTTCCCGCGTCTGGGTTTCAGAGTTTTCAGTTTAGGATGATAGAGGCATTGTTAGGCTTACCGCAAAAGAAAAGACTCACGTACAACAATCATCACTACGCAGAATTTTTTCCAGAAGATCAAAAGGGAATTCTAGAAGGGATTTATGCAGATGGCACTTTGTTCGATGCGATCCAAGATTGGTTGGAGCGTACGCCTTTTATCAAGTATGGCAATTTTGATTTCTTGAAAGAATATGATACTGCGGTTCGGGCTATGATAGAGAAAGAACAAGCGGCAATAGACTTGTCCGACTATCTTACGGATCGAGAGAAGGTCATGCGAAAGAAAATGTTGGGCGACACCAATACCTACTTTCAAGCGGTACTCAACAAAGATGCCCATGACAAATTGGTCGAAGAGGGTGAACTGCGTTTATCTTACGATGCCACTGTAGCTGCATTGTTTATACAACTCTATCGAGATCAACCCATTCTGCATCTGCCGTTTATGTTGCTGATCAATCTGATTGACATAGACGCTAAGTTGACTACATGGCGCCATAGACATGCTCAAATGGTACTGCGTATGTTGGGCAAGAAAGTCGGAACAGGGGGTTCCTCAGGGCATCACTATCTAGCAGAAACCGCTAAGCAGCATCACATATTCACGGACTTGCATAATATTTCTACTTTGCTCATACCTAGGTCTAGTTTGCCTGCTTTACCTGAGGATTTAGTAAAGGAGTTGAGTTTCTATTACAGCAATATAAATCCAGCCTAAGCAATGGAGAGTATACAAAACTATATAGGAGGTAAATTTAAGTCGGCACATAGTCGCAACACCTTGGATGTCTATAATCCTGCTAAAGGGGAAGTCTATGCCATTGCTCCAGACTCTGACAATATGGACATGATCGCTGCTATCCAGGCGGCTGAAAAGGCATTTCCAGCTTGGTCTCAATTGAGTATAGAAAAGCGGTCTTCCTACTTGATGGAAATAAGTGCACGAATAAGTGATCAGTTAGATGAATTGGCGCTTGCAGAAAGCATCGATAATGGAAAACCACTATGGTTGGCTAAGCGAGTGGACATCCCTCGTGCGGCTTCCAATATGAAATTCTTTGCGAACGCGATCACGCAGTTTGCTAGTG
>CAYZUW010000589.1:0-1548 GCA_964481325.1 uncultured Saprospiraceae bacterium | reverse complement strand
AAACAAATTCATAAAAATAAGCTCACAGTAATGTGGGCTTTTTTTTTGCCCATACTAAAGCTTAATACAATAAGCTATATGTATACTATTTGAAAACTGTGAAAAATAGAACCGGATTTCACTAAAAAGGCTTTACTGATCTTTTATTAAAACTTGACCATTACAAATGTAGAATCAACTCCTCCTGTTTCTAACATTTGAAAACGCTTGATTTCATAAGAAACATCTTTGGTATAAGTCAAATACTCCATAGTAGTTAATAGCATCTTGTTCATTTGATTTTCCAATCGGATTTTAACAACCTCACCTGCATTGTAATCAACGCTTAGTCGCTGTGTTTTTAATTTTTTGTCCTGGCAAGAGCAATCTATTTTAGATATGATGTTTTGTAGATAAGTAGTATCGCAAATATATCTGTCCAACCAAACCGCTTTGTTTATATCTGAATTTTGGAAAGGAGCAAACTCTTCCACAAAATTAAGACTATCGATATCCATTGTTTCCTTCATTCCGTTGAAATTCACAAACTTGGTAAAACCAGAGTCATTTTTAAGACGCTTCTGCTCATCTTCGAAAAACATATCTGTAGAAAAGAAGAAAGAATTCTCTTTTAAGCGTTTGTTTTCTTCTATATCGAAATCACAACTAGTCAGTGTAACAGCAAATAGAAAAACAGAAGAGAATGAAAAAATATTTGTCAAGGTCATTTAATTAAGCTTAGACCAGTCATTTCTGCTGGCTTTGTGATATTCATTAAGTCGAGAACGGTTGGGGCAATATCTGCCAATTTACCATTCGTCAATTCAATTTCTTGTACGTCTTTTCCAATTAAAAAACACGGAACTAAGTTTGTAGTGTGCGCCGTATTGGGGCTGCCGTTTTCATTAATCATATAATCGGAATTGCCATGATCGGCAATCACTATGGAAGTGAACTTGTGTTTTTCTAGCACAGTAGTCAATTTTTTCAAACACTCATCTACTGTTTCTGCAGCTTTCATGGCAGCATTAAAATCACCTGTATGCCCAACCATGTCTGTATTTGCATAGTTTAGGCAAATAAAATCAACAGGCTTATTTTCAACATGATTTATTATCGCTTCTGTCAATTCGTATGCACTCATTTCAGGTTGTAAATCATAGGTTGCAACTTTGGGGGAAGGAATTAATATTCTCTCTTCGCTCTTAAAAGCCTCTTCTTTTCCTCCATTGAAAAAGAAGGTGACATGCGGATACTTTTCCGTTTCAGCAATCCTTACTTGATTTTTGTTTTCAGAAGATAATACTTCTCCTAGGGTTTTGCTAAGCTCATCTTTTTCAAATACCTCATGGACATTTTCAAATTGGCTGTCATACTTAGTCATTGTAAAGTATTCTAAGTCTAATTTCTGCATTCCTTGTTCCGGAAAATTCTTTTGGGATAAAGCGGTCGTTATTTGTCTAGGACGATCCGTTCTATAATTATAAAAGAAAACTACATCCCCAGATTTAATTCTACTATTTTCTAATCCGTCTTGATTCAGAATAGGCATCATGAATTCATCTGTCA
>CAYZUW010000588.1:0-1571 GCA_964481325.1 uncultured Saprospiraceae bacterium | reverse complement strand
AAGGATATAGCGGAAGACGCGGTCCAGGCGCCGATAGGCTCTGGATGACCCCAAAGAAAACTCCACTATATTCAATTTATTCGCTCAAAAGCTAATCTCCTGGTATTTACTAAAAGCAAATTCACTGATAATCAGCTACTTACATAGTATTATTTGGCACAATATTAGTCTTATAATCATATACCTCAAACATAATTGACACCTTAAGTTCACAATTAAAGAATGAAGATCAAATCGATTTTTTTAAGTAAAATGTTAGCCCGTAGAATCTCTAATTTGACCTTTCTTAGCGTCGTTTTTCTATGTGTGTCTTCCACCATGCCTAGGGTGAAGTCTTCCTTAGATACAACATGCGCACCTACGCCAGGATGCCTAGGTGGACAAGTCTTTAGTGATCCTAATTGTAATGGTATTGATGATGTTGGAGAAGTTGGAATAGAAGGAATAGATGTATTTATTTTTGACAACACAAATACGATGGTTAATTCTGCAATCACCGACAGTAATGGTGATTGGTCTATTTGTGGTTTGACAGATGGCGAAAATTATAGAGTTGAGTTTGGCAATACACCATTTAATATTGGAGATCCGCTTTCGCTGAGTCATGCAGGAATCGACAATGCTAGCGACGTTCAGTTCTTGACCGTTCCTGATTGCACAAAATTTAGTTTATTAGATCCTTTCGAAATTTGCGAAGCAGACCCTAGCATACTTGCAACTTGTTTTGTAAGAGGAGCATACAATGGTTTATCATCGAACTTGGATGTTATCTTAGATTTTAAATCTAGTGTGGCAGGCGATACGGATGGAAACATAAATGGAACTACTGCAGAAGGAACGATTCCTTACTTGGACATTCCTATCTACACGCCTACAAAACCTACGCCGACTGTTGTGGCTACCTTTGGCGAAGTTGGTTCTATATACGGTTTGGCAAAAGCGGACCAAAGACAAGAAATTTATAGCGCTGCGTATATTAAGGGTGGAACTTCATTGGGACCAGGTGAAAGTACAGGAAATATATTCCTTACAAAAAATCTAAATGCTACACCGAGTAGTAGTGTTTATGTAGATTTGAACGCTGTGTTTGGTGCTGGTACTGCTGGCGCAAATCCTCATCCTGTAGGCACTACTAATTATTTCTATCCTAATGATACTTTATTAAACCCATTAATAGGAAAAACTGGACTGGGTGATATAGAATTATCTAGAGATGAAGATACATTATATGTTGTCAACATGGAAGATAGAATGCTGTATTCAATTCCTACTTCGGGACCATTGAATACGTCCACCATTTCTCGAATAGCTATACCGACTGCAAACTTGCCGACTGTAACAGATGCTATCGGCACACCAGGCACCTGTCCGCCGCAGGATGTAAGACCATTTGGTATGGGTAGAGATGCTAGCGGAGCTATTTATGTTGGAGCAGTTTGTTCTTGCGAAAGTATTTCAGCAGGTATGGATGCAGAGCCTAACCCTGCCTCTTATCAGATGACTGCTTATGTATGGCGATTTGATGGTACAAATTTTACGCTTGTGCTTGATGATGGTTTACGATTCAACAG
>CAYZUW010000587.1:0-1577 GCA_964481325.1 uncultured Saprospiraceae bacterium | reverse complement strand
TAAAACATTTTCACAGAAATCTTTAGCATTTGTAAAATATTTGTTATTTCCTGATTGCACTTTGAAACCAAGAATGTTCTATCAATTTTCAAGTAATAATTACAGATTTCAGATAATAGGTTCTCTATTATTTCTTTTGTAACTACTCAGGTAGATTTCACATTAAATGACAAACACAATATCAGTTATGCACATTAAAACATATAGGTTTCATTTTTCAGAAAACAAATTGCGTTTATGCACAGAAAACGTCTTTGATTTGGGTTATTATGTTGGTTCTATTTAACGCATAAATGAATTTAAAGGAGTAAATATAACGATATTTGCCATGTGGGATTACAGAAGAAATTAAGTAAACTAAATGCTAAAATAGAGAGAGTAGAATCTCGGGTTGCCATTTTAGAGCAAGACAACAAAACGCTAAAGCAAGGTAATAAGACGCTTCATCAGGAGAATAAAGGTCTAAGAGAAGAAAATTCGAGACTTAAAAAAAGTATTGAAAAACTAAAGTCTGAAAAACCACCAAAGAAAAATAGCACTAATAGTTCAATTCCCCCGTCAAAAGATGAAAATAGGGTAAAGAAGAATCAATCTTTGCGCAAGTCAACAGGCTTAAAATCTGGAGGTCAAAAAGGACACAAAGGCAATACGCTAAAGATGTCTAAAAAAGCAGATGAAATAAAAATACATATCCCATATACTTGCCAGTTTTGTGGAGACTTATTAGAAAACGATTATGAATTAGTAGGTAAAAGACAAGTAATAGATATCCCCCCCATACAGCCTAAAACAATAGAGCATCAAATATATTCGGTGAACTGTAAATGCGGGATGCTTAACAAATCAGACTATCCCAAACAGGTTAAAAGCCCAGTAAGCTATGGGGTAAATATAGAGGTATTGATTAACTACTTAAGTACAAGACAGTATATATCTTTAGCAAGAATAGAAGAGTTTTTAGACCAAGTAATGGGTGTGAAAATGAGCCAAGGTACAATAGTCAATAAGCTCAAGAGTTTCCAAGCAAAAGCTAAAAGAAGATACGAACAAATAAGAAAAAAAGTTAGCCAATCAAGTGTTGTAGGAGCGGATGAAACTGGATGTGTGGTAAATGGCGACAAGCATTGGATGTGGACTTGGCAGACGGAAAGAGAAACTTTCATAGCTGTATCCCAAACTAGAGGTTTTGACGCCATTGAGAATAATTTTAGCCACGGATTTCCAAATTCTATTTTAGTAAGTGATTGCTGGGCAGCACAGTTAAAAACAAAATCAAAAGCGCATCAAATTTGTATTGCACATCTGCAAAGAGAATTGAATTATTTTATAGAAATAGGAAAAGAGACATGGAGCACCAAGTTTGCACAGCTAATTGGTGAAGCCTTAGAGCTTAAATCAAAGATGAAACAAAAAACTACAAAATATTTTAGATTAAAAGTTAAACAGATAATTAAGAAGAGCGAAAAATTGATTGCACAAAAAATTGATGGACCACCAAAACTCATTACACTTAAAAATAGACTGCTAAAACGCTTTGATTCTTTATGGATATTTCTACAACATTATAATGTACCACC
>CAYZUW010000586.1:0-1587 GCA_964481325.1 uncultured Saprospiraceae bacterium | reverse complement strand
ATCGTATATCTTGTGTACTCTTCCTACTACTTCAAATGACATATTCCTATAATTTTGAATGTAAAAGTAAAAATTACAATTGTATTAGAAAAACTTGAAGCGATAAATGTTCAGAAAGGAAGATGATTTTCGCCTGAATGTCTACTTGTTTGACATCATAAAGGATTAAATTTGCAGTATGTCCAAATCGACAAAAATACTTCACTTGGAGACGAGCACGGAGGTTTGCTCTATAGCGATTAGTGCTGATCATCAGATCGTAGGAGAAGCTACTAAGATGACAGGATTTGAGCACAGTGCTATGGGCACGCTCCTGGTGTTAACTTGTTTAAAACAGGCTAGTCTCGATATATCCGACCTAGATGCAGTTAGTATAAGTAAAGGCGCAGGCTCCTATACGGGTTTGCGGGTTGGATTTGCGATGGCCAAAGGATTGTGCTTTGCCAATGATATTCCTATGATTTGCATCCCTACCCATCTAGCTTTGGCCCACGGAGCGGGCAAACAAGCTGAAAGCTGCGTTATCACACCGATGATTGATGCGAGGAGATTGGAAGTATACGCCGAAAGTTTTGACGCTAAGATGAATTCTGTTTCTCCATTAGAAGCAATTGTGCTTAATGAAGATATTTTTGCAGAGCGGTATCATAACAATGAGCGCAATTTATTTTTAGGAGATGGGGCTCATAAAGTAGAGAAATGGTTGAGGCCAAATCGGGATGTGATTACAACAAAGCTTTGCCACGCAAGCTACCAGATGGATATCGCTCAAAACATGTACAGAAAAAAAGAATTTAGTGACATTGCATATAGTAAACCACTCTACTTGAAGCCTCCAAAGATAACTGTTTCCAAAAAGAAATTGTTATCTTAGAAAATGGTCGTTTTCGACTAAATATTTGCCATATATAAAATACGTTAATTTAGTCGTTTATTTTATTTTTAAAAATATTTGTTTATTTTTAGCTAATAATCAGCACACTTACATATTATAAAATAATTAGGTGTGTTCAGTTGGTATGGTTTGTGAATAATACAGAACAGTACTAACAATAAAAAGATAACGTATATGAGAAAGCAAAAAGACGAAACTGTTATTCTTAATAGTGGTGTAAATCAAATCGAATTGGATTACGCTGAATTAAGAAAAGCTGTTTTGGTTTTACGCGCAGTGAATCACAAGTTGAGACAGAGCATTATTGATCTATTGGAGGAAGGGAATAGAATGACCGTAACGGACATCTATATAAAGCTTCGTTTAGAGCAATCAGTGGCTTCTCAACATCTAGCCATCCTTAGAAGAGCAGGAGTAGTAGTTACCGACAGAGAAGGTAAGTTTATCTACTATTCTATCGATAAGGAAAGACTTAACCAAATCTCAAGATTGGTTGAAGAATTGGCATCTTAAAAAGCTGCAAATGATCTCGCACCCTAACTACAAAAAAACTTAGCCATTTATTTTTATAAAGAGCTTACTTAAAAAATGCTGCATAACGAGAGTTATGCAGCATTTTTTTATGTATCCGTACAATATTAGGTAGTATAACTTATGAAAAAATGAAATAAAATCCCATATTTGCTATATAT
>CAYZUW010000585.1:0-1601 GCA_964481325.1 uncultured Saprospiraceae bacterium | reverse complement strand
CCACCTTATACTTGTAGGCAGCCTCATTGAGGAAAGCGTCTAATTTTTGAGAAGATCCAGCTTCGTACTTTTCAAACATATCATACAAGTCCTGCTGTTTTGCTGGAACTTCCATGATATCAGATTCTGAAAAATATATTTTATAAGAAGGGTCTAATCGAACTAGTTCGTAATAGTCACTCACATTTTTACCAAATGCATTAAAAAAATTCTCGAACACTTCTGGCATCCAATACCAGCTAGGTCCCATATCGAATGTAAAACCATCTGCATTAAATTTTCGTGCACGTCCTCCAATACTATCGTTTTTTTCCAGCACTGTGACTTCGCATCCTTGTTTAGCCAGGAAGCAAGCAGCCGACAAACCCGAAAATCCAGAACCAATGACCACTACTTTCTTTGACATTTTCTAATAGATTGTGTAGTGTAAACTACTAATGTAGATAGAATGTTTAAGGCTCTAAAAAAAAACTTAAAGCTTATCTATATGCAGTGTCTCGAATTTACATATCAGAGAACTAATTGGGTACCCCTTTCAAAACGCAACCAAGCAAATACGCAACTGTAAATCGGTATCTATTTTTTATATTCTTTCTCCCATTGTTGATAGCCGCCTTTCATTTCATAGATACGATCAAATCCTAATTGGCGCATTTTATATGCTGCCTTGGAGGACCTACCTCCACTATAGCAATAGATAAATATGGGTTCAGATCGGTCAAACTCTAGTATATTAGTTATAAATTTGTCTCCATGATAGTCTATATTTACAGCGGCTGGCGCAACCTTACCAGCATGATACTCTTTAGCAGTACGTACATCTACGAGAGTCGCTCCAGGCGTAGCTTGGTAAATATTCAAGAATTCGCTAGGTGGAATAGTCCTGGTGTACTTTGTCTCTGTATCATTGTTTGTACTTGAGGAAGCAGAGTCTCCAGCACAACTGAACAAAATAAAGATAGAAGTGAATAGGATTGAAATGGATTTTATGTATTGCATACTAACTATATTTTACCCTTTCTTTTTTGTATATAGAAAGGATTTACCTTAAAAAAAATCCATCCCACAAAAATTATGCTTAGGGCAGGAAATCTTCAAAGCTCCTGTTAGATTTTCTCTCCTATTTGAGGAGCTTCCATATTGGATGCAAATTACAATAAATATTGGCAAATGATTCTACGTTCACTATCCGATTATCCCTAAATCATGGCCCTTGGAGGGAGGGATGGTAATGATGCAAGTGGCAGGCCAAGTCTGTACAATAGGAAGACGCAAGACCGCAGTGAATACATACCTGCCTATCACACTCCCAAAAAATACTCCAACAAATAAACAAATGCGCCCCTTCCTTGATTAAATAGATACCCTAGCCATACAACAGATATGTATCTCTTCAGCACTATATTTGTGACGATTATAGTGGAATAGTTGGGAAAAGGACAAAATGAGGCTTTCAAAAGACTTAAGACTAGGTTAAAGTGGTTACTTTGTATCACTAAACTCTTAAACATACGTCAAATAAGTAGAGGAATTTGCGTTGTTTTTAATCGCAAAGCAATCAATTAGATAACAGGTATTAAACCACACAGCAGTTTTGAAGC
>CAYZUW010000584.1:0-1604 GCA_964481325.1 uncultured Saprospiraceae bacterium | reverse complement strand
ACATAGAAAAAATTAGAAATGATATTCTTAACTATGGAGATAAAATATTTTTTACTAGAAATGACTATAGAAAAGGAAAAAGAAAAAACAATTCTAAAGGAGTCATGAAATTAGAGATTTATAGATCAGTAAAAATTGGTGATTTATGGACTACGCCAAAAGCTCTTGAATTTAATTCTTCAGAATATGATGAGGCACATCCTTCTATTAGTTACAATGGTGATCGCTTGTACTTCAGTTCAAACAGAGAAGGAGGTTTTGGTGGAATGGATTTGTACTACAGTGATTTTGTCAATGGAAAATGGACTGAGCCTGTGAATCTTGGAGAAAAAATAAACACGCCTGGAAATGATGTGTTCCCTAATATCCATAAAGACGGCACGCTTTATTTTGCATCAAATGGCAGACTAGGGTTTGGAGGACTTGATATGTATCAAGTGAGTAGAAATGAAAATAAAGAATGGAATAAAGTTGTAAATATGGGTCAACCATTCAATTCTCCTAAAGATGATTTTGCGCTTGTCTTAAACGAATCAAAAACAGAAGGGTACTTTACTTCTGCGAGAAAAGGCGGGCATGGACTTGATGATATTTATATGTTTAAAAGCGACAATCCTATTGTCACTAAACAAGACCTAAAAAAAGAAGTAGATATCAATCTCAGCGACTCGGAAATTGAATCTAATAAAATTGACACTGAAGTTATTCAATCAAAGAATTTAGATCACAGTATACCTCCTGTAGATAAAACTACAGAAATGAAAAATTCTAAATCCGACATCACACTGAAAACCAAAAATACTAATCAGGTAGATAAAAATAATTTAAATACTCTTTCCGATTCAAAAATTACGGTACCACATACAAAGAATGAAAAAATAGAATTTGAGAATTCATCATCCAAGGAATTACGGACCATCCCAAAAAAGCAATCTAAGGAAGAAACTGCTTTAAAAATTGAAAATAAAAACACTGTTATTTTAGAGGACAAATCTGAATCTGGGATTGTTCTAGAAGCACCTTACATTTACTACGATTTCAATTCATCGTATATCAGAAACGATGTGAAAAAATATCTTGACCATGTGGTAAATTTTATGACTCAATATCCTAGTGTAATCCTTCAATTTAGATCGCATACTGACTCTAGAGGAAGTGAATCATACAATCAACTATTGTCTCAAAAAAGGGCAAACTCAGTAGTACAATATTTGACCCAACAAGGTATTAGCCCAAAAAGATTGATTGCAAAAGGATACGGAGAAAAGAAAATCCGAAATAAATGTGGGAACTTTATTGAATGCTCGGAAGAAGAACATCAGTATAATAGAAGAACTGAAATACGTGTAATTGGCTTAGACCAACAAAATATAGAAATTAAATACTTAGAAAATTTACCGCGTGAAGTAGATAGAGCTGATCCTAACAGGGAATGGGATTGGAACTAAAGTGAGGACTTCTCTTTTGGTGATTTATTTACAAAGTAATAATCTAGAATCTGCAAGTGCATTTTTGCGTAAAGCACCTGGATAACCTGGGCTACTGATCATATTTATAAAATGCCCTTTGGTGGCATATTCAATAATAAGTACTTTATCCCACTC
>CAYZUW010000583.1:0-1607 GCA_964481325.1 uncultured Saprospiraceae bacterium | reverse complement strand
TAGAGAGTGGAAAAGGAATAATCAATTTTCAATGCAGCTAAAACAATGATCAATTGTCAATGTACAATCTTCAATGCGGCTAAAACAATGATCAATTTTCAATGCTGCTTTTAAGTGCTCTTAGATAAGCAGCCTAGCAGATATGTCAATGACATTACTTCCCTTTGAATAATCTGCTAAACCAAGAACCACTTTTTTTAGTAGAGTCTGTGTTGTCTTCTTTTGATGCAGTTGATTTTTCAAGAAAATGGTTAGTAATTTTTATCAATTGGGCTCTAGTTTTTAATCCAGATTCTCGCCAAACAATTTCTCCATTTTGAAAAATAGCTAAAGTAGGAAGGCTTTTTACTTTATACTTGTTAGAGATTGCTTTCTTCTTGTCTACATCTACCTTTAAAACGCGCATTTTCCCAGCAAGTTCACCTTTTAGAGAGTTTACGATAGGTGAAAGTTGCTTGCAAGGGCCACACCAAGTAGCATAGAAGTCAACCAGCACAGGTTTGTCACTCTTTATAATGTCTTTAAATTTTACCTTCTGTCTATTGCTCATGATAGGATTTCTTATTGAATAAATCGCCTTATTTTTAATATCTCTATATAACGCTCTTATTCTACCTTTTGTTTTGGAGCAATTTTTATACTCTTTATGAGCAAGGTGATTAATGCATTTTGTAGCAGAGACACTTCTTATTCCCCTTCCTTCACCACCCGCAATTCCAAAACGACCACTATCAAAATCACTACTATCTCCAATATAAAATAGGTCAAGCCAAAATTGGTGAGCGACTCATAATGATAAAATACTACTCCGATAGAAATAAAGCAGTATAAAAGATTGGCGATGCTAATCATCTTCAGGTAAGGCTTCCAGTCTTTGGGTAAATTGAAATGGCAATACATGGAGTATATAAAAAATACGCAAGGGAAAGCTGCTAGAAAATAGGCTGCACTACTTGGTATCCCAAAAAAACTAACTTGACGCGCAACGATTAACCCCATGATACTAGCAGACACTACAGTGCCCATACCGTCGAGTAAGAATATGTTTTTTGAATTTACTTTTAGCATATGAAAATTCTATATGTTAAAAATACAAAATTTCTATATTCTACTCTTCGATTAGCAAAAATTCACAATCCATCGCGACATGCCAACGGCATCAAAGCTCGACAAACGGAGTGCGTAGAAAGTGGTGGAAGTGGCACGCAGTAAGCGGACGACACGACGCCCCCGACGCAAGGTCGGGGTGGTGGCACTCCCAAATAAATAGACTACCAACTCTACACCTAATATTTTATCTTATTGATAAAAAATATTTTTCGCTTTCGATCTACAGAATCATTTTTCTTATTTTTTATTTTTTGACTTCCATAGGCGATAAAATAGCTATCATACCAATAGGATAAATATGAAAAGGATTGCTTAGTTTTATCTCCTTCAAAACCAGTTTCAATTTCGTCAGTCTGCTCTTCTTTAAGGATATCACCATTGTAATCAACGTACTTCGAAAAGATGCTATTTCTAGAAGCAAAGGCAAACTTTACTCCTTGGTTCCTTGCATTCATAATTCATAACTCATCATTCATAATTCCCTTCAAATCTTATCC
>CAYZUW010000582.1:0-1632 GCA_964481325.1 uncultured Saprospiraceae bacterium | reverse complement strand
CATATAAACAGTCCAGCTTAATGCGCAAGATCACACTGGGGACAGGTGCGATTACCCTATTGGGAATTGTGATGATTGCACTGTTGGTTTTAAGTGTTCGTTTTGGCGCTTTTGGTAAACTGCCAAGCTATCAACAATTGACAGCCGTCAAAAACCCAGAATCCACCTTGATCTACTCCTCCGATGAACAAGTAATAGGAAAATTTTTCACCAAGAACAGAACCAATATCGCTATAGATGCCATCTCTCCATATCTAACAGAGGCGCTAGTCGCTACGGAGGACTCCAGGTTCTACAAGCACAATGGGATTGACCTGAGAGCATGGATGCGTGTGCTATTCAAGACCGTCCTCATGGGCGATTCAGGCAGTGGTGGTGGAAGCACTATCAGCCAGCAGCTCGCCAAAAACTTGTTTCCTAGAAAACGGCATTCAGTACTAAGCATCCCTGTAAATAAGATAAGAGAATTTATCGTTGCAAGGAGATTAGAAAAAATATATTCCAAGGATCAAATCCTGAGTCTCTATCTCAATACGGTTCCTTTCGGCGGGGACATCTTTGGAGTACAGGTAGCAGCCAAACAATTGTTTGGGACAGACTCACAAAACATAAAACAAGAAGATGCAGCAGTCTTAATCGGTATGCTTAAAGCAAACACCAAATACCACCCTGCCAAAAATCCAGACAATGCCCTCCGACGAAGAAACGTCGTACTTGGACAACTTCACAAGTATAGATACATCAGTAAGGTAAGAAAAGACTCCCTTGCTGCACTCCCTCTAGTCACAGATTACAAGCGGGAAAGCGTGAGCAAAGGACTAGCTACATACTTTAGAGAACAGATCAGACAGGAAGCCAAAAAAATCTTATCCGAAAACAATCTCGACGAAGACTATAATCTATATACCAGTGGATTAAAAATTTACACGACTATAGATTCGCGCCTACAAACCTATGCAGAGCAAGCTATGAAAAGTCATTTATCACAACTACAACGCACCTATGATGAACACTGGAAAGGTGTTTCGAATATTACCAAAGAAGATCTACAACCTTTCATAGAACGCTCTAGAAGATATAGAAATATGAAGCGTGCAGGGGCTAGTAAAAAAGCAATAGAAACAGCCTTCAGCAAGAAGCGTGTGATGAATATTTTTGATTGGGAGAAAGGAGAAAAAAAGGTAGAAATGTCCCCACTGGACAGCATCAATTACTATGTCAATTTATTGAACACAGGTTTTCTTGCAGCCAATCCAAAGAATGGAAACGTCCTCGCATGGGTAGGGGGTATTAGCCACCAACATATACAATATGATCACGTCAAAAGTAAGCGACCCGTTGGTTCTACTTTCAAACCATTCGTCTACGCAAATGCCTTACAGCAAGGGCAAGAACCCTGCGAATACATGTATAACAGACTGGTCAAGTATAGTGAATACGATGATTGGCAGCCCGAAAACGCAGACGGAGACTACTCTGGCGTATACTCCATGGAGGGTGGATTGACTAAGTCTGTCAACTCTATATCCGTCAATCTCATCACCAAATACGGCATCAACGAAACTATAGAATTGGCCCACCAAATGGGCGTACAATCCAAGATACCAGAAGTGCCGAGTATCGCTTTAGGTA
>CAYZUW010000581.1:0-1636 GCA_964481325.1 uncultured Saprospiraceae bacterium | reverse complement strand
TTAACAAAAACCCTAAACGCTATTCAGGTAAGGTCAGCACTGCATTCATAATTCATAATTCACCATTTATAATTGATTAAGCTTGCTTAATCGCGCCATATAAAACCCATCAAAGCCACTTTCGGCAGGAGAGATATGTTGCTCCGATTCTAGAGTGAACCCAGGATTCGCAGCCAAGAATTGCTGCACCTGCAATTCATTTTCTTCAGGTAGAATACTACAAGTAGCATATACCATCTTACCTCCAGGTTTTACCATCTTGGAATATCGCTGAATAATATCCGCTTGAATTTTCTTGACCTCTGCTAAAAATTCAGGCCTCATCTTCCATTTTGAATCGGGGTTTCTACGTAGGACGCCCAATCCAGAACAAGGCACATCTAGCAACAGCCTATCTGCTTTTTCAGCTAAACGTTTAATCGTTTTAGAGCTCTCTATTACGCGACCTTCTATATTGTGAATACCATTTCTTCGCGCCCTTAGCTTGAGTTCCTTGAGTTTCCATTCATGAATATCCATAGCAATCACGGAACCCTTGTTTTTCATCAGAGTAGCTAAGTGCAAAGTCTTTCCCCCTGCGCCTGCACAAGCATCTATCACACGCATACCGGGTTCTACTTGCAGAAATGGGGCGATTTGCTGCGAGCCAGCATCTTGTACTTCAAAAAATCCCTGCTTAAAAGCAGCAGTCGCAAACAGATTTTTACGCAAGGTAACGCGCAAGGCAGAAGGAACCCCTTCCACCAATTCCGTCTCAATCTTTTCTTTAGACAAGGAATTTTGCAATTCTTTATGCTTCGTATTGAGTTCATTCACACGCAGAAACACACTCGCTGGCGTATTCATGGCAGCCAATTCAGTAGCCCATTTTTCTCCGATGGCACTATACGCTTGTTTGTCCATCCAGTCTGGGATAGACTGCAGCACCGCCCGCTCAGTCGGGCGTTCCTGTTTCAGATAGTTAAGGTCCAGTTTATTACCAAGGCTAGAAAATTCTGCCCAGTCGGGTAGGGTATACCCTTCTCTAGTAAGGCTGATACCTAGTAATCTCCATAGCGTCGCCTTGTCCTTATGGATTTCGTAATTAGAGCCATTATAGTGGTGCAAGAGTCTCCACCAGCGAACTATCTCGTAGCTATTGAGGGCTATAAACGCTCGATCCTTTGATCCCCATTTTCGATTGGATTTCAAAACCGTTTGTATGGCTCTATCTGCTTTGCGGTCTTCAGAAAATATTTGATGGATAGTATCTACTATCGCTTGAGCGAGTGGGCGATGGATTCTTTTATGCAATTCCTATAGATTTTAGGTGGCAAAGATAGACTTAAAACCACTCATAAGAACCACTTTTTTTGAGTTAAATAATTACAAATGAGTCTACTCTGGAAACTACATGGTGCCTTAGCATTAGTAGGTTGAGAAAATGGAAAATATTGCCCAAAGAGAGATTTTGTGGTTTCGTGAGTTTTTGGAGCAGACTCACAAACAGACAGGCAAAAAAAATGGTGCTCAATCATCTAGTCCTAAGACTAGATTTTGAGCACCAAGATTTACTATTTAGTAATCAAATAGTTTGGGGTAAAACGAGAATTAGCTTTTCCTCAAAACCATCCCGCTATATAATATACTATATATG
>CAYZUW010000580.1:0-1648 GCA_964481325.1 uncultured Saprospiraceae bacterium | reverse complement strand
ACCTTGATTTGTGATGCGATGGGACCATCTGGTTCTTTCTGCACAACTTTTGCGGCGCATACTGGTATCGGAATGTTGCCGATTTTGTACTTCGGTACGGAGGCACAAAAAGAAAAATATTTGCCAGGACTTTGTGCAGGCGATCTCAAAGCCTCTTACTGCTTGACAGAGCCTAGTTCAGGGTCTGATGCTTTAGCGGCAAAGACACGCGCTGACCTTTCAGAGGATGGAAAGCACTATATCATCAATGGTCAAAAAATGTGGATTACGAATGCAGGATTTGCGGACGTATTTATTGTTTTTGCACAGATTGATGGCGACAAGTTTACCGGTTTTATTGTGGAGCGAGGAGTGGAAGGCTTGACCTTTGGAGCGGAGGAAGATAAGTTAGGTATCAAAGGATCATCTACAAGACAATTGTTTTTTGAGAATGTAAAAGTGCCAGTTGAAAACCTTTTAGGCGAAAAAGGAAAAGGGCATTTAATCGCCTTCAACGTACTCAACGCTGGAAGGTATAAGCTAGGCGTTCTTTCTTTAGGAGGAGCTAGACAAGCTATCAACGAAGGAGTGCGATACGCCAATGAGCGTATCCAGTTCGGTCAACCCATTTCTAATTTTGGTGCCATCAAGCATAAAATTGCAGAATCGGTGATTCAAACTTTTGCAGGTTTTAGTACGACCTACAGAATATCGGACTTGATGCAAAAAAAGGTACAAATGCTCAAAGCAGAAGGAAAATCTTTTGCTGAAGCAAAGCTAATGGCGGCAGAAGAATACGCTATAGAAAGTTCTATATTGAAAGTAGCAGGATCTGAAATGACGACTTATGTGATCGACGAGATGCTGCAAATCCATGGTGGTATGGGCTTCTCTGAAGAGACCAACATCGCTAGAGCATATCGTGATATTCGTATCGGACGTATATATGAGGGCACGAATGAGATCAATAGATTGCTCATCGTTGACATGCTTTTGAAGCGTGCCATGAAAGGCGCCTTCGATTTGACTGGGCCAGCATGGGCAGTTCAAAAAGAATTAGCGAGTATGCCTTCCATGGAAACATTGGATGGGCCTTATGCGGCGGAGAAAAAAGCCATTGCGGATTTCAAAAAAGCCATTTTGATGGTATCTGGTGCAGCTGTAAAAATGCAGATGGACGGTAAGATTAATCTCAAGGCAGAGCAGGAAGTCCTGATGAATGTTGCAGATATGATGATTGACACATTCAATGCAGAGTCTATGTTGCTCAGAGTAGAAAAACTGAGTACCCACGATGATAAAAAATGTGATCAAGCTATCTACGATGCTATGCTTAAAGTATTCATCACGGATGCCAACGATAGATTGAGAAAGAACGCATCTGATGCTATAGTTTCATTTGCGGAAGACGACCTAGTCAAAACATTTTTGCTAGGCTTGAAGCGTTTTACCAATTTCACACCTGTCAATGTAAAAGCACTAAGACGCCAGATAGCAGACGTAGTTATCGCCGAAAACGCGTACCCGTTTTAAATTGTAAATTATAATACAAATATATAAAGCTGGAGTGCTCTTTCATTAGAGTGCTCCTTTTTTTGTAGACTAATTTGGGGACTGCCCAGATATTACATGTAGCCGAAAAAGCTACACGTATTAACTGTGCCGCTAT
>CAYZUW010000579.1:0-1655 GCA_964481325.1 uncultured Saprospiraceae bacterium | reverse complement strand
AGGTAGACATGACTGTTTATATATTTTAGATTTAGACATTCGGCTTATCCAGAAGACGTCTATGATAGTTTATCTGCCCCAAATGGTAACTAAAGTGCGCTGCTACATGAACCAACATGAATTCAGTGCTTGTTTTTTCTTCAAATACTTTGATGGGAAATTCTTTATTGAGGTCTTCTTCGGTCAAATCTCCTAGTACTTTTGTAACCACCTCTATCGTTTCGGCTATAGACTTGAATAGCTCTTCTTTGGGTACGTGCTTACCAGCGAACTCGAATGGTCTATCTCTGATATAACCTGTATTCCCTAACTGGACGCCTATGTAAGTTTGTAGATTTCCCGCCAAGTGCAGACATAGGTTACCTGCCGAATTGGCGATGTTTTTTTCTATTGTCCACATCATTTCCTCATCCTGGTATTGTTCTATTTCTTTTTTTAGTCGATTGAGATCTCGTCTAAAGATATCTTGTAAGGTCTTTAGTAGCATTGGTCTTGTATTTTTTCTTTGGATTCAAGATAAAGAATTGTATTTAATTTTTGTAGACTTAAGTGGAGTTAACATTTATATTTTATCCCATCGAACATTAATGTGATGTATTCAACTGATAGTCTTAGTACCCATTTTCCACTAACACCACATTTAATAATTCGCCACCTTTCCGAAAGTTTAAATAATTGGCTACTACGATTTCGGAGGCGGAGGCAACATTCGTGATGGCTGCGATATGCGGGGTAATCTTAATTTTTTCGTGCTGCCAAAAAGGATGACTTTTGGGTAAGGGTTCTGTTCTAAAAACGTCCAGCAAGGCGCCTGACAAATGCTTACTTTCTAATAATTCAAGCAAATCATTTTCTACTAGTTGCTCCCCTCTTCCTACATTGATGAGATAGGCGTTTTGATTCAATTGTTTTAAATTTTGCAAATTGAGGATGTCTTTAGTTTGCTCCGTTAAGGGCAAAATATTTATGAGGATATCTGTTGAATGTAGTGTGGTTTGCAGACCGTCCGCTCCGTAATAACAAGTGACATTGGATATATCTTTTTGCGACCTCGACCAACCCTTTACTTTGAATCCTAAAGCCGCTAGTCTTGAGGCGACGTAAGCACCTATCTTGCCTAATCCTAAGATCCCTATTGACACTTCTTCTATAGATGTATATGGAACAGGTTGCCATTGTTGGTCTGTCTCATACTGAGCGTATTCATCATACCTTTTCAAGTGGGACATAATCCCGGCCAACACATATTCAAACATGTCTTCAGATAGCTTATCGTCTACCATTCTGCATAGAGCAATATCTTCGTTTAGCGTTTGATGATTGAGCACATGATCTATTGATGCCCCTACAGATTGTATCACTTTTAAATTAGGAAATCGAGAAAACATATCTTTCTCTGCTTTCCAGCATAGCACAAAGGTAATTTTATCGTAGTCTTTTATGTCAGGGTATATTTCAATAGTTATCTCTGGCATTATTTCCTTCAAGGCTGTAGCCCAGGGTTTGGGGTCTTTATGATTGAAACAGATTGCTATGCTCATGTTAAAATTAATATCGGTAAAGCTCTGATGTAGATTAAATTTGAAAATCAACTTTCAAAAATAGGCAAATCCTATCTCAAAATAGTATTTCGATTAAATGGGCAAAAACATAGG
>CAYZUW010000578.1:0-1662 GCA_964481325.1 uncultured Saprospiraceae bacterium | reverse complement strand
GTTGGACTTGGTGCAAATCTTACTCTCATGTTTATTTCTTTATTTGGTTAGCGAAATTAACGCTTTAGCTCATTTTGTCGCAGTATTCTGTACTTATTTAGCAAAATATCGTGTCTACAATCCATCCTCCGCAAAAGCCTTATCTTTAGCGGATATTTATTCGCCACATGTATCTTACTAAGACGCCTTCCTTTATCCAATCTCTATTTCCAGATTATATCTGGAGGGTCCCTACTGATGAGCGCATCTTACACCTCACTTTTGATGATGGTCCTATCCCAGATGTTACAGAATGGGTACTTGATCAATTGAAGAAGTTTGAGGCCAAAGCCACCTTTTTCTGTGTAGGTGAAAATGTCCAACGTCATCCTAAAGTCTATCAGCGCATCCTTTCTGAAGGGCATTCTGTAGGCAATCACACGCACCATCATAAAAACGGATGGCAAACAGATAAGGTGCAATATTTAGACAATGTTGCAAAATGCGCTGAGCATGTGGACAGCAAACTCTTTCGCCCCCCTTATGGCAGGCTAAAACCCAATCAAGCAAAGGAGATAAAAAAGCAATACGATATCATAATGTGGGACGTTTTGACTGGAGACTTTGACCCTAGTTTAAATCCACAAGATTGTTACCACGCCATCATCAAAGAGACAAAACCAGGATCTATTCTAGTGTTTCATGACAGCCTCAAAGCAGCACCTGTTCTAAAAGAAGTACTGCCCAGAGTATTGAAACACTATAATGAACAAGGGTACATATTTGAAGCGCTTAGTAGCTAGTCCTAAGTCTTCAAATAGCCTGATTTTTTCAACAATAATTTGGGCGATCCCCTCCCAATCGCCCCAAGCTTTCGCACAGGGGCCGAGCTATGCAGGACTCCACATCCGTTTCGGTGCTTCGCACATCCCGACTTCGCGTCGGGATTCCTTCCTATCTCTATCGCGAAAAAAGTTGCCTCTTTAAACCATTTTTATTAATCGGGCACCTCTATTAACCTCTGAAAGAATGTAAATTTCATTTAGCGCGTGAAATGCGAGGCGCGAAGAGGGAGTTTAGCCTTAGCTAAGCGACTGATAAGCAACGAAGTAGTTCGCGATGATAAATGGAATAAAAAATTTACAATTTTTGATTACATCTTGAATGGGGTTAATAGAGGTGCCCATTAGATATTGTATTTCGATTAGTGTTAAATTTTCAAGGGTGATGATTGGCAAAAAAATATTCCTAGTTTAAGGTAATTGCTATAATCTAGAATATATTTCGACCTTTAAAGATTTAGTGTTGAATGCGTTAAGAAAAGTCGTCAGAAGGCTTAACTGTTTGAGTCAAACGCACGCTCGTATACTGCACAAATATTCCGTTGTTATTTACAGCCAATGAAAAAAAATACAGTAGAACGAGTTTTAAGCCTTTAGACCTTTTAGCATTCATAAGCGTTAAGAATCTTTCACCGTCGAGAGCCTGCCTGGGTGACCAGTCTGACAGGGTTTTTGTTACTTTTTTACGGAAAAAAAGTAAGTGAGAGAACAGATACCAAGATTCTGAGCTCTAATCCAATCTTAAACTCAATGATTAAATTAAGTAAGATTATATTGCTTTTCTTACTCTTTCTTTTTCATTGATAAAAAGAAACAAAAATCTAGGCAAGTCGCAAGGTCA
>CAYZUW010000577.1:0-1709 GCA_964481325.1 uncultured Saprospiraceae bacterium | reverse complement strand
AATATATTTACAGATGCCTCCAATAAACCGATAAAAAACAAATAGCCTACAAACCATTTCACGTTATTTATCGTATACGACTTGAAATATATTGCTACGAACACAGAAATAAAAAGGAGAACGTTATTTAGTATTATTGAATCATACACTACATTATCCAACATTGTCTAAATTCAATTTAATTATCAGGTTTACAGATTGGCTCATGACTTTGAATAATCATGGACATTTGAATCTTCTGAATTCTCATTAACTCTTAGAAATTTGCCGTGTTTTACTATACTAGCGGAGTAGTATGAATAACAGTAGGATATGGTATACCTACATAAGATAAAGATTATTGATGTTAATAGAAAAATTTGAGGCGTAAAACAAACTAAGCATCACTCTAAAAAACTCACTATCCTAATGGGATTCTCCTCCAAAGTGGAAATCTTCCATATTACTAACAACCAAGAAAGAAACTACCGCTATAATAAACCCAATCAGGAATGCGGCGAGTGAAACCCTAATCAACCTATGCTTTCGACTAATTGTTTGACCCAAGAAGTATTGATCTTTGATCAAGGAAGAATATAAGTAATTGCTATCATTTATCATTTGTAGTATTCCCCACTCATAATCCCTAAATGCCATCTTGTGGTAGTTTCCAAAGAATAATAGATTCCCTTTTTTATTCCGAACCTCTTCTTCAGAAAAGGAACCATGTGTTTTATCTGGAGTTATAGAAAGTACTGCAAAAATAATCGAAACCGCCGCGCTGACAAGAAGAATCAATATGGGGGAATTATGAATACACATAGTACTATCTGTTCCGATAAAACGACTCAAGACTAAGGAAAGTATAATCGAATTGATAGAGATCATGATGTTCGCTTTTCTATCAACCATTTGATTGAGAGTATAATGATTTTTAGAGGTTGATCTAAACATCGTTTGAATACCTCTTTCATCTCTTCCCTTGACACTTTTGAGATTCTTCTTTAGAGATTTAAGTTCTTCATCAGAGATTCCCAATTCTTGTTTGATGGCTAGGTTCTCTGTCTTAGAAAAAGACTTTTTCTCCTTTTCTAGTTTCATGATTAGCCTGTCCTTTACAGGCTTATAATTCTCAATGGCATAATTAGAATAGTATTTATGGCTATTCAAGTATTCGGTAGCTTTTTCTAGCCATCCACTCCTACTAATGCTTAGCGTATCGAGGAGCAATAACTCTTCGTACAATTTTTCAATATTTTTTCTTCCATTCTTTCCACCCCAGTCCCGATTAATGGCATCATCAAGAATTCTTGAAAGCTTAAAATCTGAAGGCTCAAACGAAAGCGCCCCTTCTAAAATTTTAATAATTTGATCTGCATCCTTTTGCTCAATAGGAGATTCCGACAAATAAGCTTTTGCTTGAGATAAACTGCAGCTATAACAAGTGGAAAATAAATTTTTAGGATCTTTATGCTTGATTATCTTTTCATTACTCGAAAACCCTAAATGACTAAACCATGCTGCTATTTTTAGATTATCGATTTCTGATAAGCTTAGCTGTTCCGAAGCTCCGATTTTCTCTACTGCTTTGACTATTCGCTTAACAAATTTAATGTTGTGATAAACAAGTCTTTTGGAGAAATTTCAGCTGATTATTTTGGTAGCAGATTTTTCTACGTTTTCGATGCTACTATTTTCTGCAGGTTTTGTCATATATATTTGTTTTCATG
>CAYZUW010000576.1:0-1714 GCA_964481325.1 uncultured Saprospiraceae bacterium | reverse complement strand
ATCCTCTGCTGCTTCGGTAATGTTACCTAAGCGTTGATTGAGCTCAGAAGATTTTTTGAATACATCTGCTGAAATATCTGCTGAAGTTTCTGGAGAGATCAAATTTTTTGAATTGTTGATAAAACGAGAAGCTTTACCCAAGTCATTTTCTGCTTCAAAGTTGAGTGCCAATTGCAGGTTTTCCATGATCTGAATATCTTTAGGGATATTTGCATTGGTATTAGATGCAATTGTATTTTGCAATACAATTTTTTCTTCATCCGAATTTTTATCAGACTCTATTAAATCGTCTTGCGCTTTTTTAATAGTTTCATAAGTCTCTTTTGAGGCCTCTACATTTTTAGGTAGATTTTCTAAAGAATTGTAATAGCTTTCCGTTGCCTTAGGGATGTCATTTTGTTGAATATAATTTTGGGCTCTTCTGGCTTCTACCTTAGCGAGTCCTATGCTATCTAGTTCAAAGTTGGAGGCAATAGAATCTAAAAATACCGCCACGGCCTCGTTGTTTTTTTGCAATAGTTTGACGTCTACTAAACCTTCTTTACATCTAAGGGTGGTTGTTTGTTCTTGGCTAGATTGGATACACAAATTAAAACTCACCTCTGCTCGTCTGTCATCTTCTTCTTTTAGAAAAACAATCCCCATTCGTTCATGGATAAGCGCTCTATCTTGGGTTGTTTTTTTATCTCCAGTTCTAGACAAAGCTTCTTGGTATCGCTGTAGTGCAAGATTATTTTGTCCGATTTGTTCATAAATTTCTCCAAGCAAATAATACGCTTCCGCCTCGATTTGGCGCTTTTCCTTTTTCTTAGCTTTATTTATAGATTCTTCTACCAACAAGATGGCATTGGTAGGATTTTTTTCCTTTTCTTTTCGAGCCTGCTTTAATAGCGAATTGCTAGATTGCTTTGAGTATACCTTACTCTTAATTTGCCCAATAGTGATATTGGAAAAAACTAAAAGAAATAAGCAAATCAAAAAAGAACGATAAACCATATAACGCTAAATTAAGCTAAAATTACAACACTTTCTTATCAAGTTTTCAATCAAAATAGCTAGAAATAGCCTTTTACCAAGTACTTTGAATGGTTTACCTAGTCACTTGTACTCCTCACCAAGTCTATATTTTATTTCCTCTTTTTTAGGTTGAAATTGGAGTTGTCGATAAGAATTTCTTTAAACTAAAATCAACGTATATGAATAGGATTAAGATAATGCTTGTAGTAATAGGAGTAACCTATTGGTTGGGTCTAGGATATGCCACGACTAAATTAGGGGCTTCATTTTTCACATATTTTAGTGGCGAATCAAAAATAGATACTCCCTCAGAGGGTAGAAACAGTAGTGTCCAAGTAGCTATTCTATTGGACACGAGTGGTTCTATGGAAGGGTTAATCGAACAGGCAAAATCACAACTCTGGAATATTTTAAATGAACTATCAAGAACCAGAAAGAACGATGAGGATACTAACCTAGAAATTGCACTTTACGAATATGGCAATCCCGAAAAAACCAGCAATTCAAATCAAGTAAATAAGCTGACTGGTTTTACTACTGATATGGATTTGGTATCGGAAAAATTATTTGCCTTAAGTACAGGTGGAGGTGATGAGTATTGTGGTACTGTGATACAATCATCCTTAAATGAACTAGAGTGGAGAGATGATTTAGGATTGAAGTTAATCTACATCGCTGGAAATGAAGAGTTCACACA
>CAYZUW010000575.1:0-1722 GCA_964481325.1 uncultured Saprospiraceae bacterium | reverse complement strand
TTTTTGTCTGGTTCTATTTTATGTAAAAATTGGAGTAAGCCCATTTTTATATTTATTTTCTTTTTTATTCTTGATCCATCATTGTAATCAACCCATCACGCAATATTTGCTGTACAGGTTGCTTAGAAGTACACACAAACTCACAGAGTGCGACATCTTCTTCTACTAATTCATAAATTCCCAAACCTTCCATTCTTTCCAAATCGTTGACTAAGATGGACTTCAATAAATGTTGTGGATATATATCCATTGGCATCACCTGCTCATACTGACCAGATACTACAAATGCCCTGCCCTCTCCGTGGGTATTGGTATTGGCAACATATCCACCTGCACCAATAAGGTTACTCAAGAAAGTTGGAGATATACTCGGTCTTGGGGACTGAGGTACCAACCATCCAAACATCTCATATTCGTCTCCTTCCGTGATAACAGAAACTTGATCATCATAGAAGTCCAAAAATTGTTCTGTAGATTTTTGCAAACCAGATAAGACATCTCCACTGATAAATCTTACGTGATCATGCTTGAGGTTATTACTCACTAGGTCACCTATGTTGGCTCCTAAGTATGTCGCCACATATTTCGGCTCGTTGAGTTCAGCACCTGCTATAACGACAACTCGCTCTGCATCGTAAATACCTTCCATAAATATTGAACCTATAGTGGCAACATCTTGTACCCCCAAGGTCCATACTTTTTCACCAGCGTTGATGGCATCTATATGATGTATCTGCACGCCTACATTTCCTGCAGGGTGCTGACCATGTATCCAGTGCTTTTCTACACCTGTAGCATCAGCATAAACTGGAGATGGATCTTCGTCTTTTGCGTTGAGCCCCAAGTGTACTTTACCTGTTGTCAACTTATTCAATACGTCTAGTCCAGCTTGAAATTCTTTGCCTCTACCAGCAATGATGATATCTAAATCAGGCGCAAGAGGTGCACTGTCAAATGCAGAAATGAATATAGCCTTAGGCATCACCTCCGGATCAGCCACTACATTATATGGTCTCTGACGGATATGAGGCCAAGCTCCATTTTCCATCATGTATTCTACAAGTTCTTTTCTGCTTGCATTTTCCAAGTCAAACTCAGGAAGTGCACGGTGAGAAATTTCTTTATCACCCAAGATTACGATTTCAGCGATGGACCTCTTCGTACCTCTGTTAACAGCGATAACTTCCCCACTAACCGGAGCACAGTATTTCACTGCAGGCCTCTTCTTGTCGTAGAAAATCACATCTCCTGCTTTCACTTCATCTCCTACTTCGACCTCTACCTTTGGTATTGGCGACATTCCGATGAAATTTTTAGGCTGAATAGCGAATGTAGATACAGATACCTTATCATCTATGTTGTAGTCCGCAGACCCTTCCAACTTGATATCAAACCCTTTCTTAAGGTATATAATATTTTTTCCTGCTGCTGGTCCTTCTACCTTTGTGCCAAATAGTTCTTGACTTGTGGGCAAAACAGAGAAGTTGTTCTTCTTCATATCTACACCCATCTCACGTGCTTCCATTCTAACAAAGCTTTCGGATATCAGATATACCGCTCCAAGGATGAGAATTGCTACTATTAATATTAAAGCATATGGAAGAAGATCTGCTGCGCTAGAAAGAAAAATCGTTTGTGCACTAAGACCGAAACTCAAAAAAAGGAGGGGTAAAACAGCACCAATTTTGGCTATTTTTCTTTTCAAAATACAGTATTTTATTG
>CAYZUW010000574.1:0-1723 GCA_964481325.1 uncultured Saprospiraceae bacterium | reverse complement strand
GATATGGAGCATAAAGTCTCAAAAACTGAAAAGTGGACAGATGTCCGGGAGGTATCTTTACCAGGACAAGAGACAGATAGTGATGGTGTTGAAGTCCCAAAACGAACCATTTTTTCTGTAAATAAGGTGGAGGGCAATCCCTTTGACATAGGCAGTAAGTCCACTCCAGTGGAAGCTTTTGTACCTGATCCTTTGCCCAAGAAAAAGAAAAAAAGACCTCTTTCAAGCAATTCCACGCTGGCAAAAATCAAGCAGTTTAAGCTAATAGCAACCGTAATACTCCTGATTGCAATCGCATTGATATCAACTCTATTGCGACATGTTATCATCAAGGTTTACGACGGTTTTAAGAGTGATAATCTCTTGAGAACATATTTTAGAATGTCGGGACGTAGGGTAAGCACACCAAATATGATATTGGAGCTTTTTTTCATACTGAATGCGAGTTTTGCTGTTTTTTTACTGATGGAGGTTTATAATTATCTAGGAACTAGTCCATTTGTAGAATTTATGACAATTTTTGCCTTTATCGCAGCCTTAGTATATTTTAAGCATTTTGTTCTGTACATTATTAAGGAAGTGTTTCCCATCAAGAAAGAAGCTTCGGAATATAACTTCACAATCAACGTATTTTTGAGTGTTTTAGGCCTGATTTTGATGCCTTGCAATCTAATTTTGGCCTATGCCCCCGATAATATAGCAAAGATTACCCTTGCTTTTATGGGTATCGCGACTAGTATAGTCTTCGGTTATTTGGCTTTTAGATCGCTTCTCATCGGTAGTAAATTCCTTAGTAGCAACAGATTTCATTTTTTTATGTACCTTTGCACCGTTGAAATTGCACCCCTATTTATATTGTTTAAGGTAGTAAATAATTACTTGGGGAGCTAATATTTAATCATCCAATATAAGTATTGAATGTCAGCAAATGTTATGTCCGTGGGGGAAAAATATAAGAAAGTAAAAAGCATACTCATTTCTCAACCGAAGCCAGAGCGATCACCATTCTTTGCGTTAGAAGAGAAATACAATCTTAAAATTGATTGGAGACAGTTTATCCATGTCGAAGCTATTGACAATAAAGAATTTCGAAGACAGCGTATCAAGATAGAGGATTTTACGGCCATTATTTTTACTAGTAAAAATGCCATAGATCACTTCTTTGCTATCTGCGAAGACCTTAGGCATAAGATGTCTCAAGAGACTAAGTATTTTTGTTTGTCAGAGTCTATAGCCAATTATCTTCAAAAATTTATTGTTTACAGAAAGCGAAAAGTATTTACTGGTCGAAAGACAATTAGTGATTTGAAAACCGCTTTCTTGAAGCATAAGGATAAAGAGAAGTTTCTTTTACCCATGTCTAATTTAGGTGCTACTGCGGTATGCAACTACTTAAACGAATTAGAATTGGATTGGAAAGATTCTATGATGTATCGTACCGTAGCAAGTGATTTGTCTGATTTGGAGGATGTGTTTTACGATGTCTTGGTATTTTATAGCCCACTAGGCATAGAGTCTCTTTATGAAAACTTTCCTGAGTTTGTTCAAAATGATACTCGTATCGCAGTATATGGAAATACTACCAGCAAGGCTGTAGAAGAGCATGGATTGACGATAAATATCAAAGCACCAGCACCAGAGACACCATCCATGACCATGGCTTTGGAAAAGTATATTCAAATAGCGAATAAAGAATAACAGAAGATAAATTACTACATAATAG
>CAYZUW010000573.1:0-1725 GCA_964481325.1 uncultured Saprospiraceae bacterium | reverse complement strand
GTGTATATATGATTGTAATAACGAATACAAAACGAAAGCGCTGAGAGAGAAATTCTTAATTTTATATTAAAATTCCCACCTATATAAACAAAAAGGTTCAGCGGTTCTATTAATACAGTGGAGTGCTTAATGGTTTTTTGTAGATAGTGCCACAAATATATGATATTTCAATGATATATATATTGTGCAAGTACTTTTTAGTAAGGATATTAAGATTTCAGAGCAGGCTCAAAATTGCATAAGAAAAACAGACGGCTGAGTTTAAGAGAGTACAATTATACCGGTTAAAGAAATAATTATAGCATCAGCCGTCCTGCCATAAATATATCGTTCCATCTACCTTTGTAGTACTAAGGAATCGTTAAACCTTATTTATATTAAGAATATTTAACTTTGTGATAGACTAATAATGAGAATCTGTTAAGGAATTTCACATATTTACTATAATTGGATTCCTTGCATTCTATTTAATAATGGCTCTACAATTTTGTGAAAATTATAAATCGACCAGCAGCAAATACTGGGTTGTCAAGTGATTTCGGAGCCTACGGAAACGATTATAACATTCTGGATGTCAGCAATTTAAAAATTTATTACCGAACTACTGATATAAATGAGTAAAGAAAAAAAACGATTAACCAATAAAACTTCCGTAGCGTCTTTTTTGCAGAAAGGTAAGCGGAAAGTTGATATCAGTTCATTGGTCAATGCTATTCAAACAGGAAATAAGGTTGCACTTAGTCAAGCTATTACCCTCATTGAAAGTCAAAATGAATCGCAGTGGCATGCTGGACACTCCTTGTTAGATCAAATACCTAAGGTATCTAAGCCCGCTATGGTTATTGGTATTACAGGATCTCCGGGAGTGGGCAAAAGCAGTTTTATCGAGCAACTTGGTTTGATGCTCACTTCTCATTCTCTAAAAGTAGCCGTACTTGCCGTCGACCCAAGTAGCCAAGTCTCCAAAGGCAGCATCCTTGGAGACAAGACTAGAATGGAAAAATTAGGCCAGCAGCCCAATGCATTCATTCGGCCATCTGCTGCTGGTAAAACCTTAGGAGGCGTAGCACAATCCACAAAAAGTAGCATTGCACTATGTGAAAAAGCAGGGTATCAAGTTATCATAGTAGAAACGGTGGGTGTTGGTCAATCTGAGGTACTCGTGCATTCAATGACAGATATGATGCTTTTACTACTTCAGCCAGGTTCAGGGGATGAATTGCAAGGCATAAAAAAGGGCGTTGTGGAACTAGCAGACTTGTTAGTAGTCAATAAGCATGATTCTGATAAAATAGAGCTCGCTAAACAAACTAAGCTATATTTTTCCAATGCTATCCATTTGCTCTCTCCGAAACATCAAGATTGGCAAATAAAAGTATTGCTTTGTTCTGCTCAAGAAAATACTGGGGTAGAAGAAATTTGGAGTAATATCAAAGATTTCTTTAATGTAAAAGAATCTAGTGGTCAACTACAAAGCAATAGAGTGACTCAATCTGCATCTTGGTACGATACTTACGCAGAAAAAACAATTTTGAATCTCATATTAGAAAATGAGGTAATAAGTGACTTGAATTCGAAAATTAAAGCTCAGGTAAAAACTGGGCAAATACCTCTTTATCAAGCTATTGAACAATTCCGAAAAGCTCTTAAATCAAATATTATTGAAAAATAAATCGCTTATTTTTTCTAAAATAAATAGACGAATTACTAAATTGCATCGAAGAG
>CAYZUW010000572.1:0-1734 GCA_964481325.1 uncultured Saprospiraceae bacterium | reverse complement strand
TTGGAGTTGGACTTACCGCTTTATTTGTTGTACTAGCGGTCAAAGCGCACAAGGCAAACAGAGGTAATAATATCAGTCTTGGCCAAGCAGTTGGAGTAGGTGTGCTTACTTGCCTTGTTTATGGTGTTATAGGCGCTATATGGTCTTATGTTTCCATGAATTTTTTGTTTACTGGATTTGAAGAGATGATGCAAAGTGGAATGGAAGCTCAATACGAAGAAGCGGGTATGAGTGATGAGGAAATAGAATCGGCTATTGGAATAGCAAGTGCTTTTACCTCTCCAGCAGTTATGATGGTAGGCGCCATCATTGCACCATTGTTTACTGGCCTTATAACTAGTCTTATAGCTGGAGCAGTAATGAAGACCAACTAAGCGTACTCCATGAATAAAGCTTCCCATTACGGAATACTAGCAGCAATTTTAGCTATAGGGCTCTATTTGGTGCTTTATTTCGTTGAAAAGCAACTGATCGTTAATCCGTTCGTTAAATCTTTGAGGTATCCCATATACATTGTCGTTGCTTGGATAGCAGTAGGCAAGTATAGGAGCATGATGGAAGATAAGTCAATGTTGGTAAGCTGGATAAGACCCGCTTTTATGACTTTTGTAGTAGCGAGTACCGTATTTACCATATTCGAATTTGTTTTATTTCGATTTGTAGATCATGAACTTTACCAGTTGAGTGCTAGTTATTTAAATGAACATTTTCCAGAGTTGCAAGCAAAAGGGGTACCTGGACGGACAAATACCATCACGCCAGTGTCTATAGAAGAAGCGGTCACTATATCGAGGACGATATTTTCTTTAGCCTTGGAAGTGGTAATAGGGTTTTTGTTTTCGTTCTTTATAGGAATGATTCGAAGAAACAAAGGATGAATCTAAGTATAGTAGTACCGGTTTACAATGAGGAAGAATCTCTCCCTCATTTAGAAGAATGGATCGCCAGAGTCATGGTGGATCACGATTTTACTTATGAGGTACTCATGATCGATGATGGTAGCTCTGACGATTCTTGGTCTGTGATTAAAAATCTCCGCAGACAAAATAAGAACATAAGAGGTATTAAGTTTCGTCGAAACTATGGGAAGTCCGCCGCTCTAAATATTGCCTTTGAACATGCTCAAGGAGACGTCGTCATCACTATGGATGCAGACCTCCAGGATTCACCTGATGAGATTCCTGCGCTATACGATATGATCGTAAACGAGAAGTATGATATCGTCTCTGGTTGGAAAAAGAAAAGGCATGATCCCTTGTCTAAAACAATCCCCTCTAAGTTTTTTAATAGAGTTACACGCATGATCAGTGGGATTCATTTGAATGATTTCAACTGTGGACTGAAAGCTTACAGAAAAGAAGTAGTCAAAGGCATAGAGGTATATGGGGAAATGCATCGCTATATTCCTGTGATGGCCAAATGGTCAGGCTTCACTAAGATAGGTGAGAAAGTAGTCCAGCATCAAGAACGAAAATTTGGGTATTCTAAATTTGGAGCGGGCCGATTGATTACTGGATTCCTTGATCTTTTATCCATTACATTCGTTGGGAAATTCGGCAAACGACCTATGCACTTTCTAGGAACGTTAGGGACCATCGCTTTTATCATCGGCTTTGTAATACTAACTATTCTAAGTATCAATAAAATATTTAGAGAGGGCTATGGTATGACAGAGAGACCTTTGTTTTACTTTGGTATTTTTTCAATGGTTTATTCTTAAGTCTCTTAGAGTCA
>CAYZUW010000571.1:0-1735 GCA_964481325.1 uncultured Saprospiraceae bacterium | reverse complement strand
AGCATTGACTTTTTCTGAATTAGGGTCTATGTATCCTAAATCAGGTGGCGTTTATGTGTATCTAAGAGAAGCCTATGGTGAACTTATGGGATTTCTCTATGGCTGGGTGATTTTGTTGGTCATTACTACAGGAGCCATAGCCGCGTTGGGGATGATTTTTGCGGAGTATTTGACTAATTTCATAGACTTGGGGCCTAATCAAAAAGTTATGGTAGCTGCTTTTACCATTGTTTTACTAACTATTATTAATATCACTGGGGTAAAAACAAGTCAGATTTTTAACAATACTTTTACGGGCATCAAGTTATTCGCAATAGCAATTATTATTGTGTTGGGTTTTGTTTGTCATAATCCAGATCAAATAACCGTAAACTATAGCCTATCTACTATTCCTGATAACGCCTTTGAAGGTGTTATTTTAGCCTTAGTCGGAGTGCTTTTTTCAATGGGTGGATGGCATCATACTTCATTTTTATCAGGAGAGACTATAAATGCAAGGCGCACAGTACCTCGTGCAATGGTCTTGGGTGTAAGTATAGTTACCATCACTTATATCTTGGTAAACATTGGCTATATGAATTTATTAAGTTTGGAAAGTATTGCTGCGACCGATTCTATTGCAGCGGATGCTATGAACACAATCACACCAAATGGAGGAAAGATAGTAGCCATAGCCATTGCGTTTTCCATATTTGGAACGATTGGAATTTATACAATGTCTGCACCTCGAATATATTATGCAATGGCCAAGGATGGTGTATTTTTTAAGTTTCTCTCTGACGTCCATCCAAAGTATAAAACACCAGCTAAAGCAATGATTTTTCAGTCCGCTTGGGCTATAGTATTACTACTAACCATTGGGAATTTTCGACAGTTGATGGGCTATGTCGTTTTTATGGATATCATCTTCATGACCCTAGCCGGTGCTTCTGTTTTTGTACTGCGGTATAAAAAACCTGATTTAGAAAGACCTGTGAAGGTTGTTTTATATCCCGTAGTACCTGTTTTCTTTGTTATTATTTCAACAGTTTTTGTAGGTATCGTATTGGTAAATAAAGGTACTGGATCCATCCCTGGACTTTTAGTACTTGGGCTGGGAGGCATAGTTTACTTTATTATACAATGGCTAAAAAGAAATAAGAAAAACTAAATTGATGATAATCTATGGATCGCAATAAATTTCGTAATCGGATAAAAAAAAACAGATGTTTACGAGTAGTTGATTAGAAATTTTCCAAAAATTGACAAGCCACTAAATAATAGAAAGACCAAAAAAAAAGAAGACATGTTTTACACATGCCTTCTCACGGTTTAATAGGGACGTTTTTTGGTTAATGTTTGAGGGGTATTAGTTCATGATAAAATCTTTCACCGTTGTAATCCGAGTTTCTCTATTTCTAACCAGTTCTAATTGGATGGTCATCCTTTCAAATCTTAATATATATCTTTCTTGATCAAGTACATCGTTGAGAGCTTTTGTGCTCAAATGGTTTATACTAAGTATAATTCCTATTTCATTTTTGAATTGTCTCAGTAGACGCTTGATAAACTGCAAAGGATATTTCATTTGACCCTTTGTCATTAATCGAGATATTAATTCAAATTTTAATTTTCTTCGTTCCACTTGAAGTATCCTTTCCTACTTAACTAATCTCAGATTCATTCTGTTGTTTAAAATTTAATAATAAAATGTTAAGAAATAACATTGTAAAAATATACAATATGTATTTAACAG
>CAYZUW010000570.1:0-1744 GCA_964481325.1 uncultured Saprospiraceae bacterium | reverse complement strand
CTTCGCGGATTTTTTTTCGAAACAGCGGATACCCCCCGAACCGTTAGCAATAAGCAAAGCAACCAAACTAAAATAATGGATACTGGAGATTTATCAGAAGAGGCATATCAAGCAATATTGATAGAGTCGGAAAGATTTAATCACGATTTGACTTTACAATTTGGACTTCTTTCAGGAGAATGTAAAAACGAAAAGGAATTCATTGAAAAGTCAGTGAAGCTTATAAACGAAATGAAAAACTATGATAATATTGACCTTGATGATATGTTTTTCGGAAATCCACCAAAAACAAAAGATTTTCAAATGACTTTAAAAAAGATACTTGATAATATTGACGATATTGGAGCAATCCCAATTGAAAAAAGAACTTATTTATATGGATAAAACAGTGATTAAAGAACGAGAAAATGAGTTATTAGAGATGACTAGAATGTTTTGCTCTCAAAAACTAGATGAGGATTATTTTCAATTGTCTGAGAAATTAATAAAAAAAATGGGACGCAAAAGAGATGTGCCATTTAAAAGAGGGAAACTTGAAATTTGGGCTGCGGCAGTAGTATATACGATTGGTTCAATTAATTTTCTTTTTGATAAATCCTTTGAACCTTATATTACAGCGCAAGAGATAAGTGATTATTTTGGAACAAAAAACTCTACAGTATCAAATAAAGCTGGACAAATAAGAAAAATGTTTGATTTGACAATGTTTGATAATGAATTTGCAACTGAACATATGAATGAAACAAATCCGTTTAATGATTTAGTTATGGTTGACGGACTAATAGTTCCACTGTCTTCAATTCCTGAAAATTTACAAGAATTGGTAAAAAAGGAAAGGGCGGAAGGACGAGATATCGAATTTACAACTGAACGAGAATAAAGCCCTATTGCTAACAAAAAATATAGTGCATTTGGAAAATCGTGATAAAATTCAAGATGAAAGCAATTAAGAAATATTGAAGTAGCCTAAAAGTTTAGAGCCTTGAAATGCCAAACGCACCATATTCAAATCGTTATCCTTAATTAGATGAAAATAAAAATTGTCATATTACTATTAATAAGCACTGCAATTCTACAGGCTCAATCGAATGATAAATACTTGTATTCATTTTATGATAAAGAGTTAAACCTAAAAGGGTTTAAAGATTCGAATGATGAAATTGTCTACAAACCAAAATTTGGATTCTTTACTTCGGCACTACGATTTGAAAACATAATTGCTGTTTGTGAACAAAAAGATGGAAAGAGAATTGATGAATATTATCTATTGAGAAGCGGTAAAAAAATCGGAAGGGATAGTTTACATGCAGTCGAATTTGTATACTCATGCGAAAATGAAGGGCACATAATTTTTCAAGACCCAAAAACAGAATTACTTGGATTGTTTGATTCTAATGGCAAAATAGCTATACCAGCTGAATACAACTATTTATCAACTGTTAACAATGGATACCTTGTCGGTTTAAAAGGAGCAACTAAAGAATACCTGCACGATAAACACGAAGAAGGAAGTTGCAATCATTTTAGATGGATTGGTGGAGATACCTTACTCCTGAACACCAAGAATCAAATTCAAGTGAAAGGTCTAAAAATGAATTGGAATATAAATTGGCATTCTGCATTTATATCGGATACAAGTAATACTGATCCAACAAAGATAAATTTGAGATTAAAAGACGGTGAATATTTAATATTAACTGATAACAAACTAGAATTTCAACAATTCATAGATCAATTGATAAAT
>CAYZUW010000569.1:0-1763 GCA_964481325.1 uncultured Saprospiraceae bacterium | reverse complement strand
GGCTCGAACCCAGGACCCTTTGATTAAAAGTCAAATGCTCTACCAGCTGAGCTACCAAATCTAAAAGTTGCGCAAAGATAAACGCTATTCTAAATAAAGCAAAAATCTATGACAAAATTTATAAGAGTTTTATCATTATTCTAAATGAAGGAAAAGTATCAAAGGGCTATAAACTATAAACCTTGTGCGTGGTCGTCTGGATTTCGTTGATCGCCCACTCCTGTCAAAGTGCCATCAGCTGCTCTATGAATGGCTTTGATGATAGCCATATACTTGGTTTCATCTATCTTATGGCCTTTCGCTATCAAGGCTTGACGCGTTTCTTCAGAGAGGCAACCCTTTTCTACAAGGATTCTGTCAGGGAGCCATTGATGATGGGTGCGGCAGGCGTTGACTGCCTCCTCGAGCTCCTGATTATATACTGTTTTATTCAGTAGAACTTGCATAACTGCGGTGATAATAGTAGACCCACCTGGTGCACCAAGCACTAAGTAAGGGGCTCCATCTTTCTTAACGATGGTTGGTGTCATGGAACTGAGCATGCGCTTTTCGGGTGCGATTTCGTTTGCTTCTGCGCCCACCAAGCCGTAGGTGTTCGGAACTCCAGGCTTCACACTAAAGTCATCCATCTCATTGTTGAGAAAAAAGCCTGCTTCTTTAACGTATAGTTTCGATCCGTAGTTGGAATTGAGGGTAGTGGTTAGGCTGGCGCTGTTTCCAAATTGGTCTACAATACTAGTATGTGTAGTCTGAAAGCTTTCTAAGGTCTGCGTAGTGCTTTGGTTATCTGTCTGACTTACCCTAGCTTTTTCAATATCCAATTCTGTCCGTAAGCTAGCAATAAATTTGTCACTCATGAGCGTTTCTTCTGGGACATCGTAAAAGTCAGGGTCGCCAAGATGTTTTGCTCTAATTTCATATGCACTCCTTTCCACTTCACTTATCAAATGAATACTTTCTGCACTTTGAAAACCCATACTGTCTAAAGGATAAGGCTCGAGCATTTTTAGCATCTGCATGAGTATGATACCACCACTAGATGGTAGAGGCATGCTAGAGATATCATAGCCTTTGTAAGAGAATTGGATAGGCTTTTTCCACTTGGCATTGTACTCGCTCAAATCTCTTTGAGTGATAAGGCCTTGGTTTTCAGACATGGTTTGTATAATGGCCGCTGCGCAGTCTCCTTCGTAAAATCCACTTCTACCTTGGTCCTGAATCTTTTGGAGTGTTTGGGCCAATTTGCTTTGCATTATGAGATCTCCTTCTTGCCATTTTGTGTCTTTAACAAAGGGGAAATTATAATCATTGACTTCTCTAAAGTCTTCTGCAAAATTATTGAGCCTGTCTGCCTCGGCTTTAGAAATAGCATATCCTTGTTCTGCTAGGTCTATGGCATACTTTAATACCAGAGATCGATTTTTGAGTTTTCCATGTTTATCTAATGCTTTTAACAAACCGTCTACAGAACCAGGAACACCGACTGCTAGCGCTCCTTTAGTACTTAAGCCTGGTACTGGATTGCCCGATGCGTCCAAATACATATCGGTCGTAGCGTCGAAGGGGGCCTTTTCTCTAAAATCTAATGCCACTGTCCCTTCTCCTTTTTCATCATACAACATAAAACCTCCACCACCAATATTACCTGCCCTAGGGTAGACAACGGCCAGTGCAAACTGCACCGCCACCATGGCGTCTATAGCATTTCCACCTTGAGCCAAAACGTCGAGGCCTGCCTCCACAGCCAAAGGGTGTGCGGCTAC
>CAYZUW010000568.1:0-1769 GCA_964481325.1 uncultured Saprospiraceae bacterium | reverse complement strand
AAAAGTTATCAAAGAAACCAGACTGTCTAATATTTTAAAAAGGACTTTGATAAGATGATTCCATCAGAAGATTTTATTCTTAAGTAGTAAAGCCCAATCTGAAAGTTGCTTACATCCAATTTCGTGATAGCTTCTCTCCTATTTACATATTTACTAGAAATCAATTGACCTTGTACATTGAAAATATCTATTTGATCAATTTGTTTTTCCTCCCAAGAAATATTCAATTCGTCGTTTGAAGGATTAGGATAGATACTTATTTTTTCATTTAGGAATTCGTCAGAAACAGAATTGATAATTACTGTTTTCGAATCTATTAGAAAAGCTGGAATCTCACTCGCTAAAACTCTATTAAATAATACCCTATGACCAGCATTGTTCATATGCACACCATCACCTGAGTCAAAGCTAGCATCTAGGCCATTTGCTGCTGTTTGAAATCCATCCCAAAAGTTAATCGCACGATCTTGAAAAATAGCAAAAGTGCTGTCTCTCAAATCTAATTGAATTTGTATTCGTGTTGAATCAAAATTGTTCCTAGGTTGGGGGGTAGCAATCCAATACACTACACTATCCAAATCAAGGCTGTCAGTAATAAGGCTATAGTTTCTTAATTGATCGTCAACAGAATAATTATTGGCAGCGTCGTTGGAAGGCAAATTAATAATCACGGCATTGGGGTTTAAACTCCTTGCCATAGTCACGTTTCTTTGTTCATTTATGCTTTGGTTGATTCCTTCAGGAATTTCTGTACCGCTTGGTAAAATATTGTAGGTCGTAAATCCGCCTTGTGCTAAATTGGTAGCCCGCATACGAGTATCATTCTGGAAAATAAAATCTTGGTATCTCCATACCCATGCACTATCTCGCGTGCTAGGTCCAGCACCTGCAGCGGTTGATGAACCCAAAACAACAATATGACACTCCGTAGTGTCAGATGTCGAAATCTCAAAAAAGGAATCACTTAGCACCTCCATTTGTCCACCGGAGATCATCACTCTAGCCGTATTGTTATCCACTTCTGGAGGGTTCCACTCATATGACTGGGTAAAGCCACTCACTCTATCAATCTCGTTCCATGTCAACCCATCATCTAAACTGTAAGCGAGTATCAAACTATCAATACCTTGGCTTTTCCAGCGAATTTCTGGAAGCTTATTGGATTGCCAAAATTCTCCTCCTTGCGGATATACCAGTTCTAAGGCCGGGTCTATCACTACTGGTTCATCCTCAAAGTTCAAAATGAGTGCTCCTAAATAGTAAAAATTGAATGCATTATTATTATTGGGTCCAGCTGTACATCGAATCGTAATGGTCCCATCTGCAGCAGGAAACACCGCAGAAAAGTCTACAATAGAACTTGTATTATCAGACACTTGCAAAAAAGCGGTATCAATAGTAGAGGCTTCCAGAATGTATTCTGTCTCTCTATTATCTGTGGCAAGTCTTGAAGAAAACAATGAGAGATCATACGCTCTATCAATATCTAAGTTAGCAATAGTCACTGCAGCAGTAGGCTCAATTACATCTGAAAACTCTACTAGGTTACCAAAGAAGCTATCACCAGTAGCAGTACTAGGAAATCCAAGATTAGGATCAGGTGCAGTTGTTCCTGAATTATTAATTCCATTAAAAGAATCTGAAACCGTAATAGAAATCTCCGTTGACAATCCACGACTATCTACAAGATGGACCATTTCACTTGTCTGGCAACCAGTCAATTTATTCTGGCTCTTAATATACATCTCCTTTCCCACGGACCCGTCCTG
>CAYZUW010000567.1:0-1771 GCA_964481325.1 uncultured Saprospiraceae bacterium | reverse complement strand
GGAGAGACCAAACGGCGCGAAGCAGAGTGCAGGGCCGAGCGAAGAGCGAGCTGTGGATAGCCTGACAGCAGAATCACAGACCATTTTTCTGGTCTGTGATTCTGGTGGCGTGCCCAAATAAATCTTAAGAAAAACTGCTTAAATTGTATAGAAAATCGATGTCAATAAATTGATTCCAAAAGTCACATTTCTAGTCTCCCAGCCTCAAATGAATAGTAAAAAAATAGTAATGTCCCCTCAAAAAACATATATTTGAGGATGATAAGCGTACATTTAACACGCATTTAGAAACCTATTTATAAAATGAATAAACGACTAATAATCATCGTTTTAGCGCATTTATTCCTCTTTCAATTCGCCACTGCTCAATTTCATGCAGACGAAAAAAGAATCAGTAAGAATAAGGTCTCGAAAGAGATTAAGGACTATGTTGAACAAAAATACAGCGGGTATCCTGTAAAATACTACCGACTCAAGACGGACGAAGTTCCTATTTTGTACGAAGCTAAAGTAAAAACGAAGGAAGGAAAAATCAACTTAGTTTTTAGTGAAGCAGGGCAATTCATAAGAGAGGATGCAGAGATAGAATACCAACATGGTATCTCTAAAGAAACCAGAAAAAAAATCAACAAGACTTTAGATGAAAAAATCTCCACGCACCGAGTTACGGAATGCCGACTCCACAAAATCGGAGAAAGAATAACCTATGAATTAGATATACTAGTCGCCAAAAAAAGATATCGTTTTAGTTTTGAAGAAAATGGAACACTCATCGACTATAAGGTGATTCCAGAAAAACCAATAGACTTAATTTTCAATTAAATATGGCTTTGAAACGCGTATTACTTTGTCTTTTTTTATTCGGAAGCAGCATGCCTCTTTTTGCGCAAAACTTGACGCACCTAGGCATCCTACCGAGGGTCAATTATGGGCATAAGCTGAATGATCATTTCACTCTAAATACTACTTTTTTTAGTGAAGTTGATGCTGTTGAAAATGTACTCGATAATATGGTGCTTCCCTCCAGAGTGATCAACCTCACTTTCGTTGGTGGAGTAGCATACAAAATCAGGCTAAACAGTATTGTGACAGGTGGTTACCTCTTTAGGATCAACAATCCCTTTAATGACACGCAGGCTCGAAATGAGCATCGCTTCATCGCTCAATTTGTGCAGATCCAACATATAGAAAGTTTGCGACTAAGGCATCATGCGAGATATGAACTTCGATTTCTGGAATCAGCAAGCACTGGTGATTTTAACGATGTCACTAGGCTGTCTTATACCCTCGGTTTAGACATTCCGCTCCAGGGTGGCCACCTCGATGATAATGAATTTTATTTGAATTCCATTAATAGCATTTTTGTACAACCCACTCGACCGCGTACTTCGTTTCACAATTTGACCGAAATCTACTTAGGGCTTGGCTACAAGACAAAGAAGTATGGTCGTTTTGAAATCGGTCCGGAAGCCAAAATGAATGTCCGCAATTCAGATAGGGATTTGAACACCATCGTCTTTATCGACTTTATTTGGTATCCTAGTTTTAAGCGTAAAAAGTAAGGGGTTTCTATTTATTACAGATATTTTTTTTGGGGTCATACCGACTAAAACCGTCGGCACCGTGTCATCCGCTATATCCAGATGATTTTGCCAACCCGCGAGAAAAGGCACGCCTTTTCTCTACGCCACCCGCCATCATCTGGATGCCGCTTCTACCTCTCAGACTGTGAAAAAACTAATGTGAATGATTCTTTTACATGCATAGAATT
>CAYZUW010000566.1:0-1774 GCA_964481325.1 uncultured Saprospiraceae bacterium | reverse complement strand
TTTACATTTTCTTGCTTCTCCTACGCCCCTTCAATAGTCTTTGTCGCTTTTTCCAGTATCCTAAAAGCCGTTTCTGCCATGAGGTTACATTTTTCATCTAAGGTGGGATTGACCTCCGTAATCTCTAGACAACACACCTTATCATTTTTCAAAAGTTGGGTAACGAGTTGGGTGGCTTCTTCTTCGGAAAATCCGATGGAAACTGGCGTTCCTGTACCATGAGATACATAATCCCCATCCATGCTATCTACATCAAATGAAATATAGATCAGGTCACAATCTTTTAGGTAGTCATTGGTATCTGCTATAGTGGATTCGATTCCGGCTACCCGTATTTCACTTACGGAATATGTCTTGATATTATTTTTCGCAATCAAGTAATCTTCTTCCTCTTCTGTATCGCGGACACCCATAAAAACCAAATCTCTGCTATCGATATTGGGAGATATACCGGCGAGCATTTTGATATCACTCCAATGTTGTTTTATTTCCTCAGAGACCTCATTTCTTTTCTTTTCTAGGTTATCTTCTCCGAGCGCCATAGCTAAGGGCATGCCGTGTACGTTGCCTGATGGTGAGGTATAAGGAGTATGCAAGTCCGCATGTGCATCAATCCAAATCACACCCAGTCTCTTATCTGGATGCGCGCTCTTGATACCCGCTATGGTTGCAGCTGCGGTAGAGTGATCTCCTGCTAAGACTAAAGGAAAAGACTTATCATTTAAAACTTGCTTAAGAGAAGCGCAAAGTCCTCTCATCACTTTTATATTAGTGGATATATTTTTGGCGAAAGATTGATCTTTTTTGCCAAACAATACTTGATTTTCTGTGGGCACTACGATGGACGTATGTCTAGCAAAATAGTCGCTATCGCTATTCATCGAAGCAATTTTTAAAGCTGCGATTCCTAAACTAGATCCTCTGGTACCTGCTCCAAGTTCTGAAGCTATTTCAACTAATTGGATTTTTTTCATGCTATACTTATCAACGTAATTATACCATTTAAGCTTTAGAATGCCGCATATTTTTCGGTATAATTTTCTGATCTCTACGTTAAAAATACTCCCTGACAGTGGTCAGGACAGGTTGTGATAGCTGAGGCTATCTGGCAATCCCACCCGCAAGCGGCTCTCTGCGTTGACAAGACCCAGCGGGTCCTGTATGCTACGCACCACTTCGTTCATGGCTTGACTTCAAAAACTTTTGGGGCATCTTAAAACTTAAATGATATTATTATAATTGGGTTATATCCTACTGATAGTTCTACTTTTCAGGTAGTCTAACAATTATACTCATCGGAAAGTAGTTTGGGACTTTTCTGCTAATTCCGTTTCGTATAAGTTATTTGTGAGTCCATCCCGAGTCAGGGATCGATAGTGCGGCGTACTCATTTTGCTTGTAGCGATGGGGTGGAGAAATGAGTGCGTCGGTGCGCAGTCTCGACCCTTTTCGGACGAGACAAGCACGGGTACCACGCAAGAGCCCGACCCGACCTTTAGTCGGGTGACTCCCAAATAATTATATAAATTCCATCTATTGATTGCCTTTATACTCAACGGAATGTAGTTTGGGACTTTTCTGCTATTTCTTTTGGCCACTATCTGCGTTATGAATACTCGCTGATGCTAAGGCATCGGCTGCGTCGCTAGCCCACCCGCAAGCGGTTCACTTCATTGAAAAGATTCACAGAATCTTTTCTGCTACGCAACATTTCGTTCATAGCAACCAAAATAAATTCGCATAAATTGTCCCAAACCAATTTCCGTTGAGTATA
>CAYZUW010000565.1:0-1777 GCA_964481325.1 uncultured Saprospiraceae bacterium | reverse complement strand
GCTATTAAGTATTTTGTAGAAAGTGCTCAAGAGCTAGAGGCTTATGAGCACTTAGGTAGTCAAAAATTAGACAATTTCTCTTCCCTTGGCATCATATATTCTGCTATGGATAATTATGAGAAAGCAGTGGAATTCTACAATAAGGCAATTGGTATAGGGAAGCAATTGAAATTGGATGCCCAGCTTCCAACATTATATTACAACATAAGTTTGGTCTATACTTCAAAAAAGAAATATTCTGAAGCAGAAAAAAGTCTGCAAGATGGTTTACGAATAGCTGAAAAAATAGGAGATAAAAGTGAAGTGGCGTATTCTAATTTGGCTTTGGCGGATGTCTATTTATCTTCTAAAAAGAATCTAAGTAAAGCCAAGCAAAATGCGCTTCTTTCGTTGAAGTATTTTGAAGAGAATAATTATCGTATAGATGTAGGGCAGACTTGTGGTCTATTGGGTAGGATGTATCTAGAAGACAATGAATTTGATCAAGCCTTTGATTATTTTAAAAGAGCGGAGACTATCTTTGCGCAATCAGAGAACAAGGCGCTTAGGCTTGAAGTGTTTGCACAGCTTTCTCAGGCATATAAGCGTGTGGGAGATTATGAAAACGCTTTTTTGTATAAAGTAAAAGAGACAAGTCTAGAGAAGGATATATATTCTAATGAAAAGGATCAAGCGGTAATCGCCTTGCAGACCCAGTATGAAACAGAATTTAATTCAAAAGAGCAATCCTTAAAGATAGAGACTTTAGAAAAAGAATCTATGCTGAAAAAGCGGCAGTTTATATTGCTGATGTCGATTGGTGTCCTTTTGTTGTTTATTTCCATTTTATTATTGAAAAATGCGAAAGATAAAAGCAAGAAGAATAAGGCTCTTTTGTTTGCTAAAGAAACTGCAGAGAATGCTGCTAAGTTAAACTCCGAATTTTTGGCAACTATGAGCCATGAAATTCGAACTCCTTTGAATGGAGTTGTTGGTATGGTAAATATATTGGATGGTCAAAATCCCAGAGAAGATCAAATAGAGCACCTTAAAGTTTTAAAATTTTCGGCAGACGGTTTATTGAATCTTGTGAATGATATCTTGGATTTTGCGAAGCTAGATTCTGGAAAAATTCATTTAGAACAAAATGAATTTGATTTAGAAGATTTTAGCACTAAGGGATTTTCTGCTTATAAAAATGGCACAAAAGAATCTAGTAATGTAGAAATGCACTTGAATCTGGAACTGGATCAAATCCAAAATAAAATAATTGGTGACCAGTATCGGTATAACCAGATCATGACCAACCTTGTGAACAATGCTATGAAGTTTACAGAAGAGGGTAGAGTGGATATCAATTTAAGTGTTCAAGATATTTCCAAAACCAATGTCCGTATTTTGTTTGAAGTGATAGACACGGGAATAGGTATATCTAAACATAAACAAAAAACAATTTTTGAAAAATATACGCAGGCTAATTCTAATACTACTCGTCTATATGGTGGTACCGGCTTAGGTTTGAATATTACTAAAGAATTGGTAGAGCTTCATGGTTCTCAACTGAAGCTTGAAAGTGAACTAGGGAAAGGGAGTAGATTTTATTTTGAAATCGATTTTCCACTAGGGTCTCCAATAAATAAAAAAGTATCTGCAAGTCCTGTGGCTTCTGAAGTTAGAGATTTGTCAGGAATGAAAATTTTATTAGCGGAGGATAATAAGATTAATCAAATAGTGGCAAAGCAAATTCTTGATAAATGGAATGTGGACTTAGTGATTGCGGAAAATGGGGCGATTGCAG
>CAYZUW010000564.1:0-1782 GCA_964481325.1 uncultured Saprospiraceae bacterium | reverse complement strand
CCATCTCTTTCGATTTCCAAACGATAATTTTTATCATTTTCGATAATCAATTCTGCATTTTGATAAATGCCATTTCCAATAGAATTTAGCGCATATTGATTACTTGAATCTGAAATATTCACTACTAAATCATCGAGTGCAATGGTATTATCGGCTAAAGCCAAAGAAAGGCTTTGAGTTATTTTTAGACTGTCTATCGATTTTCCAGCATGCAAGTATCCCTCTACAACTGTTGTTTTACTTTCTATGTCTTCCGTACTTTGTTTTTCGCAAGCAAGAAATAATAGGAGAAAAGAAGATAATAGAGCTATTAATTTAATGAATTTCATTTTTATTGAGTTTTAAAGTTTAACGAAATGACCAATTGAAGAACAAGCTCGGTGTAAAGCCAAGAAGTGTAACATTGGTTTCTAGCAACTCTCCTTCAATGACTTCATACTCATTATACCAAGTATTTTTTCTATTATAGATATTGGTTAAAGAAAGCCCGAGACTCGCTTTAGTATTTCCCAAATTAATGTCATATGTACCAGAGAGGTCAAGACGATGATAGTCATCAAAGCGGACAGCGTTTTTATCACTTATTTCAAAAAAATCGTTTGTCGTTCCATCCAAAAGTTGAAGCTCATAATATCCTGTAGGCGCGGTGTAAGGTTTACCCGTTGCATATACGAAAGTAGCTCCTAATGAAAAGTTTCCAAATTTATAATTTCCTACTAATTTCAGTTCATGTGTTACATCTTGATTAGCAAAGAATGGTTCATCTCCAAAGGCATCAAAATCATACTTTACTTCTCCTAATGTATAACCAGCCCAGCCTGTAAACTTGCCTACTTTTCGTTGAACCAAAAACTCAATCCCTTTTGCAATACCAGTTCCTGTGTGAAAGAATTCGTCAAAGGCAATCGTTTGATTGCTGCCAAAACCAGAGGGTACAAATCGAGTAGAATATTCTGATAATCCGTCAAGTGTTTTGTAGTAGACTTCTATATCAAAAAGCCAATTGGACGTTTCATAACTTATTCCTGCAATATGGTGAATAGAAGAACTTACTGGAACTTGTTCATCATCTGCCAATAACCAAAAATCTCGACTTCCTTGCTGAATATCTTCACGTACAATTCGATTGGCAAATTGGTGATATTTTCCCCATGCAGCTTTTAGTTTTATTTTATCCGAAAGTAAATAAGTGAAGGCTGCCCTTGGCTCTAAATAAATTTCATTGGTAGGGGTATAATGAACAAATCTCAAGCCTCCTTTCAAAATGAATTTTTCTCCAAAAGTATGTTTGTCTTGAATATAAAATGTAGAGGTTACCCCTTCATCATTTCGATCGATGATGGAGATCGTGTCATTCTGAATGAATTGATAATCAATGTTATTCCAAATCGTTTGTATCCCAAAATCCAATTGGTTGTTTTGAGAAATTTTGAATTCATTATCCAACTTAAAAGTAATGTCTTTCAGATCGTTTTCTTCCGAACTTCCAGTATTCCCAACAAAAGTAGTATCAGACCTTGTTATACTCGTTTCACTACTTCTATCTCTTTGGCTAAAATAATTGGAGTAAGATAAATTAGCATTAGAATAAAGTTGATTGCTCCAACGTCGTGACCACTTTGTACTTGCACCCCAATTACCCCATTCGGTCAAATCTGTATTTATTCTATTAAAATTAAAATCTATATTAATTCCTCGACGGGTAAAGATGGATTCATCGAGATTACTTGAATTATCTAAGTTATCTTGACCATTATAAAAACTAAAACTAAAAACATCTTT
>CAYZUW010000563.1:0-1793 GCA_964481325.1 uncultured Saprospiraceae bacterium | reverse complement strand
GCCTTAGCTATTTTCTCAATTGGGATAGCTCCGTTTATTGCAGAAGCAGAAGACTTGGGTTTGTATCAACTGTTACAACAATTGAATGGTATCTTTTTTATTCCTATTGCAACGGTATTGGTGGCAGGTTTTTTCTTTCCAAAAGTATCAGCTTTAGGAGCGAAAGTAGGATTAGTCTTTGGCGTACTGTTTTATATTTTGATGCAATATGTGCTGCAAGTCAACTTACATTTTTTCCATATTTTAGGATTAGAAATAGTTCTCAATTTTATCATAATGCACTTAATATCAATGCAATACCCTCGTTCTAATGAATTTAAAATAACTGATGTAGGCGTTGTGGAAATAGAACAATGGAAATTTACCAAACCCGTAAGTTGGGTGTTAGTGGTGGTTACGATATTGATTTACATCTTACTTGGAAATGTAGGATAATTGTTATCTTAGAGTAACTGGAATTTGTTATAACTAGTGTTTGGCCAAATTCAAAATGACGGGTATAATTTTTTCAATTTTACCCGTGCATCTTCTTTGGTGAATTGCCAATTGGCTTTTACAGCGTGAATATTTCGTTGAGTTTCCCAATTGTCTATTTGATTTATCAAGTCAGGTTTATTATCCATTCTTTTCCCTAAAGCTTGTCGAGATAGAATGCTTAATTCAAATTCTGCCATATTGAGCCACGACCCATGTGCAGGGGTATATTCGAATATCAATCGGTCCAAATATTGTTTAGCTTTTTGTGCTTCATAAACCTCATAAAAAAAATGAGCTTTATGTGTACTATGATTATCCTGTACCAAACTTATCAATGGTATATTACTGTATTCGTTATCCAGAAGTCCACTTACTACTGCTACCCAATCATAGCGATTATGAGTATCTCTTACTTTTACAAAACGTTTGCCACCTAGTGGTTCAAAACACATGTAAATCTGAGCCATGCCATTTCTTACATATTCATAATCTTCTAAAATGGTACCATCACTTTTGATGATTTTTTCTCGAACTTGACCTATTAATTGATAAGGTTTCTCATCTAAACAAACTACTCTATGGTCTTCATCAAAAGGCCTTTTATAAACATCTAACACCTCTTCCATTCGCCACACAAACTTCGAATTATTTTTTGGTGCTATTATAAAGTATTCTTTGCGCCAAGGTTTAGTTTCGTTTTTTTTAAAGTTAGCCTCACCGTTTCTTGGCTAATTTCAACTACATGACCTTTTTTGATAAGTTCTTCTGTCAATAGTTTAACCGTCCATTTTTCATACCCTTCTGGTGGTTCACTACAGGCTGCTAATACTAAATGTGATTCTAAATCGCCGTCCATTTTTATCGGTACATTTACAGGGCGTGGTTTTCCATTTAAGGCAATCTGTATCCCATCTTCTATAAAGCGTTGTCGAGTTCTTTCTATGGTACGGATACTAACATCATAAGCACGATTTATTTCTTCATCTTTCATCTTCTTTCCATTCTCACTTTCATCCGCTCCCAATAATATTTGAGCTCTTTTTAATTTCGTATTTTTGTATTTGCCACTTGATACTAATTTTGCTAAATCTGTTTGCTCTTTAGAAGTTAAGGTCACTTTGTATTTTTTCATTTTTTTTTACAAAAATACAAATAACCCGTCATATCAAATTTGGTCGAACACTAGTACACCTCTATTCTTTAAGTTCAACCCATTATTTTAGTCTAAATCATCTTGATCTCAGTCATTTCTTTCATGTTTCACCATTCTCCTTTGTTTTAAAATCGATTAAGCTAAATTACTCACGATCAGACAT
>CAYZUW010000562.1:0-1804 GCA_964481325.1 uncultured Saprospiraceae bacterium | reverse complement strand
ACGGATATGATTTTAGACTGGAGACCTATGAACATTATGCAAGTTTAGGCTTGGAAGATTTGACGATGATAGTAGGCTTTCCTGCTGACTGGCATAGAGATCAAACGGACTACTGTGGCAATGGATTCAACTCTTCTATGTTCAGAAATTTATATACAGATATTTGGGATAATGGTGAGAATGGTACCCCATATAACGATGAGAATTTTTATGCTGCTTATTTATATGAAGTAGTGAGTATGTACGGAGAACATGTAAAGTTCTGGGAAATTTGGAATGAACCAGGATTTGACTTAACAGGCAATAGAGGCTGGAGACAACCAGGAGACCCAGTGGGTAACTGGTGGGACAATGATCCTGATCCATGTGAGTATATTTTACGTGCTCCGATCGAGCATTATGTGAGAACTTTGCGTATTAGCTGGGAGATTATTAAAACGCTGCAACCAGATGATTATGTGGCTGTTGCTGGAGTTGGCTTTGTGAGCTTTTTAGATGCCATCTTGCGTAATACGGATGATCCATTTAATGGAGGTGAAGTCAATGCAGACTTCCCTAATCGTGGTGGTGCCTACTTTGATGTAATGGGCTTCCACTCTTATCCAGATATCGATGGTTCAGTATATGAGATCAACCAAAATGGAGAACGAATCTTTAATAGACATTCTGATGAGGCCGCTCAAGGGATAACCAAAACCAAGACCAACTACCAAGCGATTCTAGATAATTATGGATATGATGGCGTCCAATCTCCAGAGAAGGAATGGATTATCACAGAGTTAAATGTTCCTCGTAAACCTTTCCGTCCTATGGCTATGTCAGGAGGAGAAGAAATGCAAGTCAACTACATCATCAAGGCTGTAGTTGCAGCGATGAAAAATGATATCCACCAGATTCATGTATACAATCTAGGAGATGAAGAGACAGAAGCAGAGGCTGTTACAGAATTTCATTTGTATGGATTACACAAGCGACTCATGGGTACTGAACCATATACTCAAGTCAGAAATCTGGAAGCTATAGCTTATAAATCCGCCGCTGACTTTGTGTTCAATAGTAGATATGATGAAGCAAGAACCAATCAGATGAATTTGCCTAGCAATCTAGACGGAATTGCACTGAGATTGAATAATGGAAGGTACAAATATATCATCTGGGCAAAGACCACTCAAGATCAGTCGGAAGCAGCTAGTGGAACCTATTCTTTCCCTGCGAATTTTGGCTATGGCCAAGTGTTTATGCGTACATGGAATTTCACGGATACGGATCAGGTTGTTGGCATTTCTAGTAATAATATCAGTTTGACTGGGCGTCCTATTTTCATAACAGAGACAGCCAATCCATCGGATATTCAAGCTAGACGTGGCGAACAAAAGAATTTGCAATTGGCAGTCAATGAGATTTTGCCAAATCCTGCAGTGGACGAAATTAGATTAGTCTTGGAAGCCAAAGAGTCAGACAATTATGACATTCAGATCTATGACGCTACAGGTAGTCTAGTAGTACAGCGGAAAACCTTTATTCAAAGGGGCACAAGCGATGAACGTTTTGATATTTCGTCTTATTCGCACGGTATGTATTTCATCATTATTCAGGACTCCAATATGCGTTCTACAAAAGTTAAATTTATAAAAGTCGAGGACTTAGATTAATAGAATTTTAGTAAAGATATTAAGGATATTTTGGGCGTGACCTTTTCTATTCGCAGAAAAAGCGAAAAGAAAAGGTCGCGCTCTTTCGGGGTACGCTTTCCTTTAGTTTTACATTACTAGTTATATAGATATATTATCATTATCACCATATA
>CAYZUW010000561.1:0-1811 GCA_964481325.1 uncultured Saprospiraceae bacterium | reverse complement strand
GAAGAAGATTTCTTAGAGACCTATAATTTTCTACTAGACATAGATATCAGCTATCTGCACGTTTTTACCTATAGCGAACGTAAGAACACACCTGCTGCCAAAATGGAAAATCCAGTTCCCTTGCATATTCGCAGAGAAAGAAATACCATGCTGACAAGCTTGTCTGAGAAGAAGAAAAGAGCTTTTTATCAGCAGTTTGACGGGCAGGAGAGAACGGTCTTGTTCGAAGCGCATAAGGATGGAGAATTATTGAGCGGATTTACCGATAACTATATCAAGGTAGAATTGCCTTTTCAAGATGAAAAGGTCAACACGATTGGAAAAGTGAAGCTAAATTCACTACTAGATTCCACTGTTTATCAGGCAGCCCTTGTCAATTGATTCGTAGGACGATGATTTAATGATATTGGTATAAAAATACGATAGGAATAAAGTCATTATACTTATACTGTTGTTAGTATGTATGAGCGTTAAATATAAAGAATTAGACCAATGCCCAGTGTCGCATATTACTAGGCATTTATATATTGCGAAATAAAACCATAACAAGAAATGAAGAATTTTTTCAGTGTATTTGTGGGAATCATCCTACTCTTAGGAGGATATTTATTAGGTGCCTCATGGAAGTCAGAAACAGAAGGAAATACGACTACTGAAGAAGAGAAAGTGGTCGAGGTCAATGCTAGTGCTTCCGCTGAAAAGGCAGTTAGTTTAGGGGTGAAGACAAAGGCATCGGCAGACTTCGATTTGAAACCAAATGAAAAGGCGACCATTGCCTTGTTTCAAGAGGCAGCGCCCAGTGTTGTTTTTATCAACACCTCTACATTTCAGAAAGATTATTTTACGATGGATATTGCTGAGATCCCGAAAGGATCCGGATCTGGATTTTTCTGGGATAATCAAGGGCACATTGTTACGAATTATCATGTAATAGAAGATGCGGATAAAGCAACGATTACACTCGCCGATCAGAGCACATGGAATGCTAAGTTAGTAGGAGTAGCTAGGGATAAGGATTTAGCGGTTCTGAAGATAGAAGCGCCAGCCAAAATGTTAAGCCCTTTACCTGTTGGGAAGTCGGAAAATCTATTAGTAGGCCAAAGCGTGTTAGCCATTGGTAATCCATTTGGATTAGATCAGACCCTTACAACAGGTATCATTAGTGCTTTGGGTAGAGAAGTGAGTGGCGCCGGTGGTTTCCCTATTCGAGATGCTATCCAAACGGATGCAGCTATTAATCCAGGAAACTCAGGAGGTCCATTGCTTAATTCTTCAGGAGAGTTGATAGGTGTAAATACTGCTATATATAGCCCATCAGGAGCTTATGCTGGGATTGGATTTTCTATTCCAGTAGACGCTGTACGATGGATTATTCCAGAATTAATCAAATACGGAAAAATAAAGAGGCCGACCATTGGCGTTGAACTCGCAAGAAACGGCATCTTAGCAAGGATAAATAAAAGAGGCGTTCTGATATATAGGGTGATACCAGATGGTCCCGCCTTCCAAGCTGGATTGCGGTCTACTCGTAGCGATAACCAGGGCAATATCATCCTTGGAGATATCATTTTGGCCATCAATGATAAGCAAATTGATAACTCGAACGAGCTTAGTGAAGAACTGGAAAAACATAGAATGGGGGAGCAAATCAAAATCACTCTTGACCGAAACGACCAAATTGTAGAAACGACTTTAGTGCTTGGTCAAGCGAGATAGAATTCCTTAGACCCCTTGACCAAGTAGGTGTAAATGGTATAAAAATCTTTAAGAATTGATATTTTTGTAACATATCTAAGCATTATGCTCTTAAA
>CAYZUW010000560.1:0-1813 GCA_964481325.1 uncultured Saprospiraceae bacterium | reverse complement strand
AAGGAGACTCTTTCAATACTACTACTATAAAAAAAAGTAATGTGAAAATAATTATCATCTACATGCAGCGTTTTGCATTATCAAATATTCTAAGATGTGTATGCAAACTAAAAAAATATCGGATAGTGCAGGCAAATATAGATTTGAGAGGTATGAACTAACATGAAATTTCATGTTCTTTTTGTGTAAGCTTTTTATTTGAGCTTTCTATAGTTTTAATAATTTTTGCCCCATTTTATATAAAATTCAAACATATTAGCCACTCCTGGCTATAAAATTTTATTTTAAACACTATTTCGAGAATAAAGCAAATATTATTTGGAATTGAATAATTTTTCATTTTTCAGTTGTGTGAATTTATTTGGTTTTTTATTGAAAAGTTGCAAGTGACAATAAGTTGATTGCGGCTTAAAATGTGTAAAATTTAGTTATTTTTATCCAACCATAAATGATAAAACTTTAATTATGAATCGGAAATTTTACTTTTTCTTTATCTCTTTACTACTCATGTCGACAGTAGCTTTAGCGCAGGATAACTGTAACGCCTTCGAGTTTTTAGATCCAATTCCTGTGGGAGCAATGTCAGTAGATGTGCCTCCTGTACCATGTGATACAATTATAGGTGGTGGTATAAGTATTAATCTTTGCTCTCCTTGTGGTAGGAGAATAGCGGCAGATGACTGTGCTGCGGCTCCAACTCCTACTTTATGTGAGTTAGATGGCTTCGAAACTACTACTGCGGGATTTTCTCCTGACCTTGCTGATATAGGCGCAGGATTCTGTGGTGGATTAGGATCGCTTGAAAATAATTTTTGGATTGGGTTTACTGCCCAGTCAAATATCCTTGAATTATTAGTTACTGTTGAGAACTGTACATCAGATAATAATCAAAGAAGAGGTATACAATTTGCAGTAGTAGAGACCAACTGTAGTACGACCTTCACCACTTTACAAGGGCCTAATCCTTGTATATTTAATGGTTTATTTAATAACAGTGATATTCTCAGGGTTAATAATTTAGTTCCGGGGCAACCCTATCACATCATGTTAGATGGTTTTGCTGGGGATATATGTGATATAAGACTAGATGTATTGGAAGGTTTTGCAGAACCGCAATATGATGTATTACCTGTACCACCTGGACAACTTTGCCCAGATGTATTAGATCAACCAGGAGGATTTACGGCGCAAGATGGCTCTGGTGCATCTATATTTGTTACCACTGGAGGTGTAGCAACCACAGATCTTACTTTCTTTTGGCTTGACCCCGATGGAAACCTAATTCAAACAACTGGGCCTGATGAAATTTTTGGAAATCAAGTTCTTGGTACTTTGCCTGGTACATTTTTCGAACAAGTAGGTACGTATACAGTTGAAATTGTAGATAATGGTTCTTGTTGTCCTTTATGCACAACTGTTGAATTAGAAATTGCAGATCCTCCTGCTGCTGCTGCTGCAATTGTTTCTGGACAAGGGGATAGGTTTAATTGTAACAATGAAGTAATCAATTTAATAGGGAATCCTGATAACGGTAGTATTCCAACCATAGAACAATGGTCGATAGTAGATGCTTCAGGTGAAAGAATAGATCCACCATTTCTAACTAGTTTTGTTCCTGCTACCGGAAGAATAAATGAGTTAGCTCTTACTAGAGAAGATGTACAGGATGCTTTAAATGGACAAGAAGTAGGAACAATTACTTTGATATATGGGTTCTTAGAAGATCTTAATCAGTTTTGCTTTGGAGATGATTTCGTAGAGATTCCATTCGATTTTAGAGAACCAGAAATTAATATAGGAAATCCCGATGAAT
>CAYZUW010000559.1:0-1817 GCA_964481325.1 uncultured Saprospiraceae bacterium | reverse complement strand
GCACCAGTCAATCACACATAAATCATCAAAGGTCGAAATTTATTCTAGTTTAATAACCTTGCACCTTTATGAGTACTTTTTGTTTCAACATTTAGAATTTAACCTTAGGTCAAATTATTATATTTCTCCAATTGTCGACAGCATTACGAGTTCCCGCACAACACCTAATTAAGTGAATTTCAAATCCTTACAGTGAATATTGTTTATTTTCTATATCAATATTTTACTACCGAAACTTGAGTTGAATTATTTTAAACTAGAAAGATTTAAGTTTGGTTTATTGTCTAATACCGAATAAGCAAATATGACTAAGTCTGTAGCTATACAGATAGAGAATTAATAAAAACAGAAAGTACATTTATTTATTTTGGATTAAAATGCTTATGCTCTATTTCCTCTTTTGTGGTTGGAGACACAAAAACACCTGCCTGAATGAATAGACCATTTTGAATATCCGCGTTAAAGGTAGGCGCAAATTGATTTTTGGTTTCGAACTCGGAACCAAAGTTTTGCTGGTATCCGACTTTTAAGTTTGCCCATACCCAAGAATTGATATGTCTCTCTAGCTCTAAGGATGCCTGAATTTCTGAATGATTGTAGGCAAAACCAAGCGGGTCTGCTGTCTCATCAACGTCCACACGGAAGCTTCTACTATTGTACTCCACACCAAAAACTAATAGTGTCAAGGGATCGAAATTGCATCTCACAAATACGTTGGCAGGCAACACTGTTTCGATGCCCCAGTTTGCATTAAAGGTATGGTTATATAAAAATAATGGAATTACTGTTGTACTCCTGAAATTTTTAGAAACCAATAGACCGTATCCAATTTCTTTATTTTCATTTTTCTTGATTCCAAACAAACCAAAAACGTTGTGCACTGAATTATCTCCATCGAATTCTATAAATCCTTCATAGTTGCCGTTGGCAGAAAATTTATAACGGAAAATGAGGTAATTTTTTTCATTGAGGGAATGCGAGACTATAGCACTAGGGCCAGTACTTTTTAAAGCTCTATTGTTCAAGGTTCCCACAGTCTCCGAAAAATCTCCTGCGGTTTGTTCAAAATCGTATTGTTCGAAAAAATAATCATAGCCCAACAGTATCCTAGTCTGTTCACCAAGCAGTAAGGGTACTTTTAATTTAAAATCAAAACTGTTCAGGCTGGTCAAATCACTTGTTCCAACTTCAGGACCATTTTCGCTTTCTGTGTCATACTGCCCACCAAAAAATCTAGTATAAGCGATTGATAATCCTTTAGAGCGAGATTTATTCACTACCCCAGGTTCGCAATAACAATTGGCTTCTTGATTATCTGTGAGTACATCCTCAGGAAAAAATTCTGGTTTAATCTGTCCGAAGACTGTATTTATTGAAAAAATAAAGCATGCTACTGCGAAAATTCTCACAAATGCTATCTTGGGTAGGGTCACTGCAAACATAAAAAAGCGCTTCCTTTAAATTGTATTAGATGAGTCTGTTATACTTTTATGGCTGTTAAGCCCCATAAAATTTGGATACAAATATACATTAATTTTATGAACGGCTTAGTCGCGATAAGACTATCTGCGTACAAAACATTAGTCTTATTTGCCTTCAATTGCAAACACAAAAAAACATAAAATGTTTGCTTTGGATATCTTTTACCTATTTGAAATCTGTTAGTTTTCGCAGTAATTTTTATTAGTATAAAATCCTGGACAAGGGATCGGAACAGTGCGACCAGCGGGAGCAGTCCAAGCCTATGGGAGGATTGGAAGCAAGGGGTGGGCGCAGGACCTGGCTGTGTAGAGCCCGGTACCGACTTTTTCAGTCGG
>CAYZUW010000558.1:0-1821 GCA_964481325.1 uncultured Saprospiraceae bacterium | reverse complement strand
AAAAATGTAAGACTCAGTTTTCCATCACAGGAGACAAGATCCGCATTGCCATGCAGATGACCGTCAAGTCGGCTAAGATGGTATATGGCAATACCCGTATTGGAGAGAAACCTGTATCTATTGTTTCATTGGCCGTCAAGAAACTGTTACAATCCTCTCCTCCGAACAATGCACGCGTGATCATCATTGGCGCTGGACAGACCAATATATTGATGAGTAACTTTTTGAAAAAGTATAACTTCAAAGATGTTGCTGTATTCAACCGGACACTTGAAAAGGCAGAAGATTTAGCTAGTCGACTCAATGGTAGTGGTTTTACACTGGACGCCTTGCAGTCCTTTGATAAAGGATTTGACATTATGATTATTTGCACAGGGTCCACAGCCAAGTTTGTAGATCAGAGTATGTATAGTCAGCTTTTGCAAGGAGAAACAAATCAGAAGATTATAGTCGATCTATCGGTACCAAGTAATATTGATGATGCTGTGTTGACTAATAATGATATCCATCATATAGAAATAGATAGTCTCAAAAAATTGGCTGCCGACAACCTCGCTTTTCGTAAAAATGAAATTTCTAAAGTCAAAGAAATCTTGGCCGCTCGCGTAGTGGAATTCAAAGAGCTATACAAAATACGAGAAATAGAGCGAGATCATAGCCATATCCCAACAGAGATAAAAGCAGTAAAAGAAAAAGCACTCAACATCGTATTCAAAAAACAACTAGAAAAGGTAGATCCAGATACGAGACTCCTTATCGAAGAGATGATGACCTACATGGAAAAGAAGTGCATCGCTGTCGCTATCAAAAAAGCCAAAAAAGACCAATTGGTTTAGTCTTTTCTTTATCCATATTGTGATTTGGGGCTCCCGCTGTTCCATTTCATTTCAAGTGGGACAAGCATACCGATAAAAAGGTCTGCACCGGGCTCTGCGGTACCAGGTCCTGGCGGACTACTCCTTGGCTCTACCTCATGGCCGCGCCATCAGTCGCATACCTACGATCCCTTGTCCAAAAAAAGAGGCTAGCCCACCGTGAGCTAGCCCTTAAAAAATATTATGCTTTATCCGCTTGCTCTTCCATCCGCTTTCTCTTGCGCACTCTCCACGGAGCATCCTTTTGCCAATCTCCCGCCATGATGCATCCGTACGGCATAATACGATCTACTACTTCACCCAATCCAAACTCCTTCATCTGCGCTTGAACTGTTTGTGCATTCTTGTATGCAGAAGGTAACTCTGAAATATCAATATGCTCAGAAAAGAAGCGGACATCTAAACCAGCAGTTTCTTCATCAAAAATTTGCTGCACGGTTTTATCCGCCTTGCTTCTAATATGCGCGGTTCGACTCATATTTCTGCCAGCGCCATGTGGGGCAAAACCCCGATGGCCGAGGTTTGTCTAAAAGAAATAAAATAAAAAATGAGAGCGTTAGTCGATTGGCTGTGCCATCGATTCTGTACTAGTGTCTAGCTTAGTCTACGTAATAGATTGAATTTTTCTTTAGGCGGTAAAAGAAAAAGCGATTAATGTTGTTTTTAAAAAACAGCTAGATGAAGTTGATGATAATACACGTCAACTCATTGAAGAAATGATGGCCTACATGGAAAAAATTGTATCGCTGTTCCTATCAAAAAGGCTAAGCAAGACCAGGTCATTAGCTAAAGATTATTTTTTAAACACTAAGAAATTCAAATTTAAAGTTGTGTAAGATCGCATCTAATTTTACATTCGCCCCTAAAAGAGTTACGTACATGTCTTGATTTTGATTAATCTTATATTCAATGTTCATTTTTTTAATTGCAGCTTTCACTTTAGTAA
>CAYZUW010000557.1:0-1833 GCA_964481325.1 uncultured Saprospiraceae bacterium | reverse complement strand
ATCTGGTACGGACGACACTACTGGCATCAGTACATGGGGTTTGGGATTTGGACTGGGTATTGAGCAATACAGGGAAACATTTATTGAAGAAGCTTCTATCAATGGAGAAGAAAGGATCGTTGTCACCGAAGACACCTTCGACACACGACCTAGTGCTTGGCTAACATTAAACTGGAATGTAGGTTCAGTAAAACAAAAGGTACTTTTCCTCGGCGACACAAAGAGCGTAAAGTGGGGATTTTTTGCAGGAGTGAAATTGGTTGGTGAGAGTTCTGATAGTTTCAGCTCTTTTGCACTAGGACCACAATTAACCTTTGAAACAAATAAAAACAGAGCAATAAGCATAGGTGCGGGCTGGGTTACTCATGGAACAAAAGAATACGCAAGAGGCATCGTAGAGGGAGAATCACTTCCAGCACAGTTTGACGATATAGTATTTGAAGAAGGAACCGAGAATAGCTACATGGTAATGATGTCTGTTGGTGTGATATAGGATTTACCACATGAATTCAAACGAAAAAATAGATCCTGCCCATACAGATTTTGAATCTATCGAGTCATTCTCTTTAGACTCCAAAACTCAATCCAATGATTCTATTGATAGACTTCAGTTAAGTGACACAGCAAGAGCCGGCGCAGAAAAATTGAAATCACAGTTTCCTGAAATCATATTTACAAGTGGTAGGCGAAGTATAGAAAGGCAAGCACAAGCTATGGCACAAAATGTCCTATTAAATCGTAAATGGATTGAGCGGACATACAAAAACACCCCGCAACGTCTTGCTTTGCAAGAATGGGTGAATACTAACCCTGAGTCCATTACAATCGACAGTATTGCAGAGGGACTCTTATCTGTTATGAACAGCTGGACAATAGAGGAAAAAACAGGGTTCTCCAGACATATTACAGGTTATGCCTTTGATGTAAGACCCGTTACCGGTGAATTGGGAGAGAAGATAAAGAAAGCTATTGCAGAATTACCTGAAATTCAATGGTATACCTTTAGAGAAGGTGGGTTAGATAGATGGCACGCACAATTCCACACTAAAACTACTCAACACGCATAACATATTATATCCCTACTAAATCACTAGCTCTCCTTTTTGGTAATCTATCACCAGCTCTACGCTGATAAATATTTCTGCTTTTTCCCTTTATCGGAAGTTTCACCGCATCAGTTGACTCATCCGACATTATCCAGTCAATCAGATTAAGTAGTTTTGAAGTCAATTTATTCTCAAACTTCTTATTGTCGTAGGCAGAACCCAAATAGAGTATTTCCCATGAAGGCACATCAAAAAACTCTGCGTACCTGTCAATAAGCTGCGCTGTTGCTGGCTTTTTACCGCTTTCCATCTCTGATATAAAGGATTTTGAAAGATCTATTTTTTCAGCCAATGTTTGCTGCGTTATGCGGTTGAAAACTCTGAAAGCTTTTAGAGCTTTATTTCGCCCATCAATCTCATTGTTTTCTATCTTCATAACTATCACCTTTCAATCCATTAGTTAAGCCTGACCGGGGTTACCACAGGCTTTTTTACACGTTTTATACAGGGTTGTTTTCAGGATCACTAAAAACAACCACAGGGCAAATAATATCTTCAATAGCCCAATAAATAATTTTCCTAATAATCCAAAAAGAAACTGGATTTCTTAGAAAACAGCGTATGGCAGTTTTAAAGTAAGGTCGTGCCCACTTCCACCACTTCACCAACACTGTAAAAGCTGCTTTTACACAGCTAGCAGTTTTATTAGCATATTTTCTCAGCCATTTACGTACGAGCTTTGCTCGGCCTTCAACGGTTTGTTTCATGTTGACTCCCGTAGAAGGAC
>CAYZUW010000556.1:0-1841 GCA_964481325.1 uncultured Saprospiraceae bacterium | reverse complement strand
CTATCTCTGATTAGTATCTTTCTTAAATCGTTCGATCAGATCGGCGGAGAAGGAGCTCATCACTTTGGCTTCTCCTGCCTCTACCCCATTGCGGGCATTGGCGACTAGGGTCATGGCATCTATGAATTCTCTGTAGATGGGGGAAGGGCCGATTCTGTGGCAGACGGTTATGACTTTTGAGTATACTTCTTCTACGGAATTTTGCTTGCCCATTTCGTAGTTGAAAGACCAATTGATCTCGTCTTTCCACTTATGGTCTTTGAAGAGTTCCTGCAAGACATGACTTTCTTCCTTTTGTACAAGGCCATCCGCTTTGGCTACAGCGTATAGCAACTCTCCCATTGTTTCATATAATTTTCCTTCCTCTCTCATATCTATTCTAATTTTTGTTCATATGTGATCTGCGCCTAGCCAGCACAATCTGTATGTAAGATAAACATAGATTTTCTATCCTTTAGTGTTATTTCATGAAATTTTCACTCAAAACACTAATCTTTTTCCCTATGAAGGTGCAATCTATCGATCCAAATATACTTTTTATCGTCTATGTATATCGCTGAAATTGTGTAACTTGCGGCAAATAGTAGAACAAATCAATACTATGTTTGGTAGAAGAAACGAACCCAGTCAAGATGCCCCACCCACCTTTTTGCGTTCCCTGTTTACTTTGCTCATAGCAGGTGCCTTTCTCTTTATGGGATACAATCACTATAAGAAAATAAATGGAGGGGGTGGCTTTGCCGATATCCTTACGCCAAAAGGAGGAACCTACCAAAAAAAGGACTTTAAAGTAAAATACAGAGCCTCTGATTTTGTCTACAAATTAGACGACGCTTACACTATGCAAATCTTAAATGATCCTACTGGTAAGCGGAAGGAATTCAACAATTTTCTATACGAATACAATATGGCTTTGGTAAGCCATATGGGTAGACGCATGGGCTTTACGGATAGCTTGATGATTAGCGCTAGAGATAGATACAATGACCATCACGCCTATGTGAAAGACCTATACTACAAGGATTTTATGAAACTGCGTACTGGCTCGAATAAGCAAACTGCTACCTGGTATAGAGAAGACAATGCCAAAGCAGTGGAGGCCTTCAATGAAGTCAGTTCAAAATATACCTGCTTTATAGTCAACCATATCTTGACGAGTATACTAGAAACAAAAGATGGATACCTAAAGGTGGAAGGCCGTAGCATCAATGAACCCTGCAGCATCGCGCTGGAAGAGGGTATCGCTCCCATGATAAAACGACTCAAAGAAAAGGCGGTCATTGATGACTTTACCCGCTCTAGAGGGCTGCTATCTGAAAAGGTAGTAAGTACCATTTCGGAATTGGCGACCATGGAGATCCGAGATAAAAAAGGATTGAAACGAAAACTTCAAAGTAAGGTCATGGGCTACAATGTTTCTTCCACGGAGATTGATATTTCGGCTATCAGCATCATCAAGGCTGGATTTAACCTAGACGAATACTTCGACATCAAAATGTACAGTCAGGGAAGGCGTTTAGTAGTGACCCTACCCCATCCTAAGATCTTATCGCACGAAGTGTACCCAAGGATCGATAAACTAGATGTAGGTTGGATGCGAAGTATCACGGATGAAGATTTCAATAAAAACTTTAATCTACTGAGAGAGGAATTTCGGAAAGACGCTGTAAAAAGTGATATATATCCCAAATCAAAAGAAAAAGTAAAAGAGGTACTCAACATACTTTTGAGCCCACTACTGAGCGACGGATATCAAATGGAAGTGCGATTTGAAGGACCAACACAACCTTTTCCTACACTGGATTAAAGCCTTTACTGAACTGTAATTAAGAATTATTTAA
>CAYZUW010000555.1:0-1856 GCA_964481325.1 uncultured Saprospiraceae bacterium | reverse complement strand
AAAATGGACTTAGCCGCATAGGTCACTCTTCCATAGACGTCATCTACAAAAGTATACTGCATAGCGTAGCCTCCAATCTGAGAAAAAGGTGTGAAGTCAACCCCAAAAGAATCTGTGGTGTAGATTTCAACAGTAGTATTTTTATGTAGTATCTCATACTTTCTACAAATCATACCTGCAATTTGATACCTAGTTTCGTCATTATTTCCAGTTACCAAAGTTGGAATCTGCTGTAAAGGGCTCTTTACAGCGACACTCTCCTCTCCTTCTGCCTTGATATAGCATCTATAATCGAGAAGTTCATCTAGGTTATACAAATGTACTTCATCTACATCTGCAGAATATTTATTTAAGGTTAGGACTTTATTAGGGCTTATCACATGATATGCCTCATATGGCAAATTATACTTGTAACTGTTTAGGCTATCTGTATTTTCCACGAATACTTCATAGCGTATTTCTATAACATTGACTACCTCAGCTTGAGTCAAGTTAGTTAGGAACAGGGAAAATACGAGAGGAAGAAATTGCGTTCTATGCACTATATAAGCTTTTATATTTTGAATTCGTGATCTAATTCTTACATATTTAAAATACAATCTGCACCTAGCGAATATATAGAAAAATTTAGGATTTACTGGATTTTTAGATTAATTTTATATCGCCGGATGGGGTAATGTTATCCTTTATTTTAACAATTTTTAATTGGAGTTTGATGATTTGGGTTAGGTTATTACACATATTTATTTTCTGTTTTGGGCCGTATTGTATGTTTTCTCAAAGCCTTATAGATGGGGGGACTAGCCTCCCACTTTTTATCATAGACACCTATGACAATGAGATTCCTAATGAACCAAAAATTGAAGCCCACTTAGGCATCATTCATAGTACAGATAAGACAAATTATATAACCGACCCTTTCAATATATATAATGGAAGAATTGGAATCGAAATTAGAGGAAATGGTACGGTTAATTTTGAAAAGGTATCCTATTTATTTGAGACACAAGACGAAAATGGTGAAAACAATAATGTCTCTCTATTAGATTTTCCGAAAGAAAATGATTGGGTTTTATATGGCCCATTAATAGATCGCTCCTTACTGAGAAATGTGTTAACCTATGATTTGGCAAGAGAAATGGGATACTATGCCTCACGCACTCAATTTTGTGAAGTGCTCATCAATGGAGAATACTTAGGGGTGTATGTCTTTATGGAAAAAATAAAGCGAGACAAAAATCGCGTTGATATTACCAAATTTGAAGATGAGGATTCAAGTCCTACAGATGGAGGCTATTTATTCAAAATAGACTCTTGGTGGAATGAATCTATAGGCTGGCAAAGCAACACATACTCTATCAACGATACCGAAAGAAAATGGAATTACCATTACCTCTATCCAAAGGCCGATGAGATATCAGAAAACCAAAAAGAGTATATCCAAAACGCAATGCATCAATTTGAGCAAGGTATGCAACTTTTGAAAACAACAGGAAGCCATGAAGTATACGACCTGTTTGATGAAGAAAATTTTGCTGACTATTTTCTAATTAATGAATTAAGCCATAATCCTGACGCTTATCGTTTAAGTACCTACTTCCATAAAGATTCAGAAGCAGTAGATGGTCAAATCAGATTAGGCCCCGTATGGGATTATAATTTTGGGTTTAGCAACTATTGGGATCGTCAAAATGAATTTAGAGGCTGGGAATATGATAACGATTGGTGGGAATTTCCGCATCAAATTCCTACTTGGTGGACTACTTTATTGGATGATCCTCATTTCTTAAATCTTGTCCGAGAGAGGTGGGCTTATTGGAGAGATAATCTAATTAGTTGTGATGCATTTTCTGAAC
>CAYZUW010000554.1:0-1858 GCA_964481325.1 uncultured Saprospiraceae bacterium | reverse complement strand
AATCTGCTAGTGATAAAATGGTGACAGCTTAATCTTAATTTGAAAATCAACACAAAGTTTTCGCCCACATCTTGTTATGTAGGGCAAAACTATGTAATGGCAAGAATTTTGAATTAGGTTCATAGAGAAAAAATCTTACGCAAATACATTGTGTAAGGATAATGCAGATTCTGACAAACGCTTCTTGAATAATAATATCAAGTCACTTATGAAGTGATTTGAAAAAAAATCTATAGAAAACGCGTGAAGTCCCTTAAGCCAACCATTTCTTTTATTTGCGGTCTGATTTGTATTCTTGTATGTACATCTAGCACTATGGCTTCTACACAGCAACTGGATGCTCTAGAAGAATTATTTTCTGAGTTAGAGAATGAACATGAAATTCAGTTCAAAGTTAATAAATTGGACTCTCTCATTCGACTGATTACGCCTACCCATCCAGATCAATCTCTTGAATATTTAGAAAAAGGACTTGCTTTAGCAAAAGAACATAGTCTTGAAAAGGCTCAAGCAAAACTTTTACAAACAAAAATATATATATATCAAAACCTTGGTAAAACGGAAGAAGCCTTGTCTATTGCAAAAACGATATATGAGTCAATGAGGCAAAAAGGGGATACATTGAACATCGAGTATATCCGCAATACAGAGTTGATAGCCAAAATAACCTATACTAAAGGAGATTTAAAAGAAGCTCGAAAACTGTATAACGAAACACTACGATTGTCAAAACAGATCGAGAATCCCACACGCTATGTGTATAGCCTAAATGGGATAGGCATTACTTATTATTTAGAGGGCAAATACGACAAGGCATTGGAAATGTATATTGAAGCCCTTAATTCTTCAGAAAACATAAAAGATTTAGGAGAACTTAGTATTGCACTGAGTAATAATATCGCGTGTATTTATGATGATACAGAAGAATTTGAAAAAGCACTGACCTATTATGATAAGGGCATAACCTTGTCTGAAAAGATTAACTATTTTGATTTGATGCCTTCTATGTTGTATAACTCATTTAATTCATTAAGCGATTTAAAAAGGTTTAAGGAAGCAGAAGAAAGACTTATAAAGAGTTTAAATATTAGTAAAAAATATTCTTTAGAGGTGGACGTAGCATGGAGCCACTTTGGACTTGGAACTTTTTATAAATCTCAGAAAAGAAGCAGGGAATCCGTAAAAGAATATAAGCTAGCCTTAGAAAAATTTACTGTATTGAATGACACACTACAACAGGGGTCTGTGCTTTTAGAACTCGGAGATGTTTATGCTAGTCAAGGTCAAGAGTTAGAAGCTATAAACTTGTACGAAGAAGCAGAAAAAATAATTGCAAAATCGGAGTACTTCAAGTTGAAATTAAAAATATATACTAGTTTGTCTGAAACCTACGCTAGCCTAGACATGCACGATTTAGCGTATAAGTATTTAAATCAACTAAGAGATATTGAAAAAGTAAATCAAACCGAACAAAGCAATAAGAAAGTATTAGAGTTGCAATCAAGTTTTGAGACAGAGTCAAGGCATCTACAACAACAAAGTCAAATAGCCAAACTAGAATCGGAAAAATTCATTAAGAACTTGCAATGGATATTTACTTTAATTGTAGCTATTTTATTGTTTATTGTGCTTCAAGTACTAAGTTATAATAACCGACAAAAACATAAAGTAAATAAGCAACTTCAAATAGCAAAAGAAAAGGCTGAGGATGCAGCAAAAACAAAGGCTAACTTCCTGTCGACTATGAGTCATGAGATTAGAACTCCGATGAATGGGGTGATAGGAATGACCAATATATTACTTGAAGAAAACCCACGGGATGATCAAAGAGAAAATCTTGAAACACTTAATTTTTCAG
>CAYZUW010000553.1:0-1858 GCA_964481325.1 uncultured Saprospiraceae bacterium | reverse complement strand
GGTTAGAACAATCTCAAAAGTCTAGGCAGTTCGCAAGGTCACTCTTTTAGGCTTAAGTTTGGTGTGTACATTACGCGCCAACATTTTTTGCAGCCCAAGCTGGAAATCACCTGCTTTCCTAATTTCACTTGGAAGGTGCTTGTCTCTTAGGCTTGCGTAGTGGTTTAGCAAAGAAATGAATTCGAATACTGTTTTTCATGCTGTCGTTCATTAAAACCGCTTACGGTGATTTCTCTCTGGGTGACTGTGCTCACTGCCGGGAACTTTCATTTGGTAGTAAAGAATCAAAAAATGGGTTTTATATGCTATAATTTACGGACTTTCTAGCTGTGTAAGGGTTTGACTTATTTACAAAGGATAAGGTTTAAAATTGCTCCAAGTTCTCGTATCTCAAAGATGTGTCCTAACGCAAGGGCTCCTGCCATGGATTCAGTACAAGTGTCTAACTATGTCTTCTGTTTATTCTTCAGTGTGTACTTTTTTGACGATTTTACTGTGGCGTAGCGCGATACTTTAATTCCCGCGACGGCGCTTCGCGCCCAAAGCTCGGCGCAGCGGAGCGAGCAGGATAAGAGATCGCAGCGGCATACTTACTGTAGCGTAGCGAAAGTCAGTATATAGCGTAGAGCTCGGTACCGACGATAGTTCGGTATAGCCCCAAACTCTAAACTTCTTATTCCAACAACTAGTACCAAAATAAAAACACAAATCCTCCCAAAACAACAACAGTCGCTCAGCATATACTGAGCGACTGTTGTCATTTATATCGCGCAAAAAAAGCGCTAAAGAAAAACGAAATGCTTAGCAGCAGCTCCCTCCTTCTTGTCCGTCTTCTATATTGAATGGCATCGCGCCACCGCATCCTTCAAACACGCCGTAATGTGTATCCCAAGTACCGTAAAAATCAAAATGGTCTTTATATCTCGTATCGAAAAGCATCTTGTAGCTATTGCCACACACACTTTCTATCTTACCCTTTTCAAAATGATGGTGATCATCTAGATCAAAACTAGTCGCATGATTAGCGATACCTCCTTTGTAAGCAACCGCTTGTCCGTAGTCCTCGCACTCATCCTCTAGACCATCTATCTTGAACAATCTATACGTCACAGAGAAAAACTGGATGTCTCCACACTTCTCTTTCACCTCATCGTTTTCGATGGTGATGACATTATTTTTTACAGATCGAGGATCCGTGAAACCTACTTTTCTAGAGATGCGCAAAAAGTCATTCCAGTACAAAGCACCACTTAAGCATTCTCCCCACAATACTGGATCTGCCTGTAGCTCCTTACTAATGCGTCTATCACTATACACATCACTAAAGTACATCTCGCCACCTGGCTTCAAGAGCGCATACGCATCGCCGAGCACCTTTTCTTTGTCTGTAGCCAAGTTGATGACACAGTTGGATATGATCAAATCAAAACTTGCAGGCTTCAAGTTGAGCTCCTCTAGTTTCTCCATATTGCCTTTAAGAAACTTTACGTTTGATTTTTTATAGCCAAACTTTGCCGCGTGGTATTCTACATATTCATTCGCCACAGCCAGCTGCTCGTCCGTCATATCTACACCTACTACTTCCCCTTTCTCTCCTACGAGTTGAGAAAGTATATAACAGTCTCGCCCACTACCAGATCCAAGATCTAGCACGCGCAGTCCCTCCAACTTGGATGGAATCGCCAAACCACAACCGTAGTATTTAGCCTGCACTTCGTCATGGATATTAGACAAGGCTTCCTGTATATATTTAGGAGGTGCTTCCATCGTACAGCATGCGTTGGTCTTGAGATCCTCAGATTTGGTCAGCTCTTTACCATAATAATCCTTAACTTCTTGTATTCTATCAGTCATTGTA
>CAYZUW010000552.1:0-1860 GCA_964481325.1 uncultured Saprospiraceae bacterium | reverse complement strand
TAACGGTTCGGCTAAATGACGTGCGCCCGCATAGGGCGCATGGACATTTTAGCCATTGTTGCAGGCAGGCTTCTTTTTTTCTGATTCTTCGATTATTCTTTTTGCCCATTTAACGATTTCATCGTTTCCCGAAATTACAAAATCTTGACCTATTCCCCTTGTTTTAAGGAATACTGAATTATCTCTTATTTCGAAGTCCTTTTCAGAATGCCTACTTATATTTGTTCCTCTTGATGGATGAAAAATCATTGGTAAATTCCACATGCTTTTTGGAAAACCATTTTTCGTCAAAACTAATTTATCCCTATATTTAAATACTCCGTAATCATCTTCACTTTTAGCGATGTAAACGGTATTTCGAGGAGCAAACAATTTACGATTTTGAAAGTGTGGATGTTTATCAAAAATAGAATTTTGTTCTTCTTCTACTTTTATGATTTGACCAACGATTAGGTATCCAAAAATTATATGTCTTTCGTAATCTCTTTCGAACTTAAGATTTGGATTTCTGTACGTTCTCTTAAATGAACCAAAGAATAGGAAAATATCTCCTATGTCAATATTCTGATTTTCAAGATGTGTTAATGCAGCACCTTGTTGACCAAAAATTCCACTCCAATTTTCTTCTCGGTTGTATGCTTCTTTGATTAAATCAGGGTCGAAATGGCAAGTTTTTGATTTTGGGATTTTCATTCCCAATTCCTCCATTAAATCCAAATATGAGCTATCACCAAATCGAATCTTTGAATATGGGATTCCTTTCTCCTTATCATTCGCTGGTATTGGGATTGAAATCATATCTCCATTTGGTAATATCGGACTTGCGCCACCTCCGTAGCTACTATCAAATCCTTTTCTACTGAGAATTACCTTTGTCATTTGTTTTTTCTTCTGCTTGCCTGCAACGGATGATTGTATGCAGCGTCTCTCGACGTAGGAGAGATATGCTGTCATGACCTAGTGTTATAATGCGTTATCAATTTTGCAGGTAAGCGTAAAATCCTCCGTGTGATTTAAACTCTTTATAAAAATCGGATTCATATAGAAATGTTAGTTTTCCGATTTTTATGATGTATTTGTCATTTTTACCAGGATAGTAATTACTAAAATAAGAATTATCAACTTTAGTTCCTTTATCAGCGAATATGTCATAGTTCACAAACTCTTCATTTGAATAATTGGATAAATAAATTTTCATCACAAGTGAATGAAATTTTCGCAATTGATGGCTAGACATATATTCAGTTGGATTTACAGGTATCTCTATCAACTCCAAATAACGCATTGCTGTAATACTACCAAATTCTTTATTTAGAGTTTGAAGAACATTATATGTATACTCTAAATCTTGGCCTTCAGTAGTTGTTCCACACGTTGCTATTAGTTTACTTTTATAAAATGGAGTATGTTTTTTTGAAACCCTAATTCTATATAAATCAACAATTGAAGGTTGTAGAGGATATGAACTATCAAGATTAATTGATAGATTATTGAACTCTGGATAAAGACGATTTAATCTTTCAATCGCAAACTTTTCAGCAGTATCGAATTTGCGTAGCATAATTGAAAGTTCTATTATTCTATCTACTAACCACACATATTCTTTGCAATCACTATTGGTGACTATCTTTTTCGCATCGTTTAATGCGGTTTTAGCAATTGCTTTTGATAGCTTAATTTTCTTTCGTATAGACAAACTATCTAAGAAGTAGATTCTTTCAGACTTTCTTTGTTCAGCAAGGATGAGCTTATATTCTTTAGAACAATCAGTTTGTGACGAAGTAGGAATCCAATGGCAGAGCACAAAAAATACTGACAGTGTTAAAATTCTAGTTTTCATCTATTTATGCATTATAACGG
>CAYZUW010000551.1:0-1868 GCA_964481325.1 uncultured Saprospiraceae bacterium | reverse complement strand
CATTATTACCACTGCCATCTTTTGCTAATTTGTATCTTTCTGCATTATAAAGCGAAATTCGACCAGCGAAACCAGCAGCTTCTTTTACAACCAATTCGTTGGTTGCAGCATCCATATAAATTTGCGCATCATACTTGTCTAAGGCGTTGCTTTCAATATCTCCACTGGAAAAAAGTACATCAGTTAAAAATAAATCTTCAGTACTACCTACGATATAATCTTTTACTGCATAGGTAACTAATCGAGCGCCACTTGGGTTAGTGTCATCGGTTCCAGTAAATGCAACTACACCATTTGCTAAGTAAGTATTATTAGATTGTTTTTGAAGGATTAAGCGGACTGCTCCTCTTGGTTCATCCATTGATCTATTTCCTTGTCTGGCATCTCCGAGACTGGCAGTTAAAGTTATTTGATCAGGGTCGTCTGAAAGCGAGAATCGTGTTTCAGATTGATTTTGATTTACCAAAGTACTAATAATCGGATTAGTAGTTAAAAAATCAAGACTAGAGTTCGAAGCATCTAAATATTCTAATAGATATGCTCCTTGATCTGCTCCTCCTTGTTCATAAGGTAAGATGGCATCTGGAACTTCTGTAACGCTTCCGGTGTCTTTAAAAAGAACGGTAATAGTTCCATTAACTGAATTGTAATCAACGTTAACATTTCGTGTGATACCTGTAGTATCACCTTGAATAATAGCTGCCAAATTTGCATCTACTCCTAAATTTTGTTCTGCAAAAACAAATTTTCCAAACTCCACTTGACTAAAATCTTGTACGACACCAGAGTAGGTATTGTTTAATAAATCAACATTAAGGAAAACCTGTAAATGATCTTGATCAAAGTCTGCATTATTAGCGTGGTTGTTCCTGACATTATTGTCGGAATCACTGCCAAGTACTGTTAGGCGAACAGAGGTTGGATTTGTTCCGCTTGGTATCATAAATGTCTGTGCAGTACGTAAATCTCCATACTTAACTTCTGTCCCTATTACGTTGGCGAACTGTCCTCCCTCAAGTAAGGAAGGGTCCAAAGTGAGACCTAATAACTTTGGGTCATTCCTTGGATCCGTATCGCCATCTGAAATCGCGTTGCCATCTTCATCTACTTGTATATCCTTTAGGGTGAACAAGTTGCTCGCTACTATGGCGGAGTTAGATGTGTAATGAATAGATGTTACTTCTTTTTTCGAGGCAGAATAGGTTTCTGAATTTAGATCTGGAAAAGCGACCGTGTTATCTAAGTACTCTTCTACGCTTTGATAATGATAACCCGTAAAGTTAACTCTCTCCGCGTTTCCAAATCCCTCTATAAATATATTTTGTTTTGATATAGGTACATCAAAGTTAATTGCATATTCAGAAGTAAATGAAAAACTTCCATCTGTAAAATGAAATTTTGTTTTATCAGTGGGAATATTTGTTGCTAAGGTAGCACCCGATCCATCGCATTCTAAAGGCGTGCTGGACCAGTTTTCTAAAACACTGAAGTCATTGTTACAATCTCCTGTCCACCATAAGTCGTTACTCGCAAATGCTTTACATGGGAGGCTTAAGATAGTTGTAAAGAAAACAAAGCTCAAAAGGTGCTTTGGCAAAAGAAAGTACTGATTATATTCTCTAGTGAATATTAGACTATACTTTCTTAACTCGATTTTTAAAATTTCCTTCATGAGATTGGAATTGAATTAATGTTAAACTTTTTAATTTAGGGTTCATTTCAACAGTTAATATCATTGAACACATGCTGTCTTTTTATTCAAAATAAAAACAGTTATTTTCGTAGTAAGCAAAAATATCTCAGGCTTAGAAGTGGCATTTTGTAAATTCTATTATTGAATTTATTGCGCCATCTAAGCAATTGTATTT
>CAYZUW010000550.1:0-1871 GCA_964481325.1 uncultured Saprospiraceae bacterium | reverse complement strand
CAAGACTATGATACCTATACGTCTATCAACCAAGCTACTTGGCGCTATGTAATGCGTAAGAATATTGAATACCTATCTACCTTCGCACATGATTCCTATATAGAAGGACTCGAGAAAACTGGAATAGATATAGAGCAAATTCCAAGCATGTATGGCATGAACCGAATCCTTAAAGAAATTGGCTGGGCGGCTGTAGCTGTTGATGGTTTTATTCCACCCAATGCCTTTATGGAATTTCAGGCTTATAAGGTATTGGTCATAGCTTCAGATATTCGTCAGCTAGAAAATATAGAATACACCCCTGCTCCTGACATCATCCATGAGTCGGCGGGCCATGCTCCCATCATCGCCAACCCAGACTATGCGGAATATTTGAGACGGCTCGGTGAAATTGGAGCAAAGGCTATTCTTTCGAAGCATGATATGGATGTGTATGAAGCAGTAAGAAAATTGTCTATACTTAAAGAAGCTGAAGGAACTGAGCAAGCTGACATCGATACCGCTGAGGCTAAGGTGAACCGATTGCAAGCCATAGAAACCGAGCTTTCTGAAATGGCGCAAATGAGAAATATGCAATGGTGGAGCGTAGAATACGGACTCATTGGAGATTTAGAAAATCCTAAAATATATGGTGCTGGTCTTTTATCTTCTATCGGAGAGAGCAAATGGTGCATGCAAGATGACGTCAAAAAAATTCCTTACAGTCTAGATGTAGTGAATCAGTCTTTTGATATCACCCAACCGCAACCTAGATTATTTGTCACTCCAGACTTTTCATATTTAATGGAAGTGCTAGAAGAGTTCGCTAAAACACTTAGCCTTCGAAAAGGAGGTAGTAGAGGGCTGAATAAGTTGATCGACTCCAATATGGTGGGCACCATCGAACTAAGCACAGGTTTGCAGATATCTGGAAAGTTTACACGCTGTATCACTAATGATGACAATGAAGTCATTTTCTTTCAGACAAAAGGGAATACCGCCTTGGCATATCGTGAGAAAGAATTGATTGGACATGGTATTGCAAATCACCCCAATGGCTTTTGCTCTCCTATCGGCACCCTCAAAAACATCAATCTTCCTATCGAAGATATGGGGCCCTATGATTTGAAGGCTTACAATTTTTATGACGGCAAATGGTTATCATTTGAATTTAGTAGTGGCATCAAAGTGGAAGGCATGAATGTAACAGGAATAAGGAATATCCAAGGCAAGCTCATGCTAATCCAATTGGAAGACTGTACTGTCACTTATAAAGAGGAGGTTCTTTTCAAACCCTCAGATGGTGCATTCAACATGGCCATAGGCAACAAAGTAGTATCCGCGTTTGCTGGAGCAGCCGACTATTTGTCTTTCCCCAATTTGTATGAACCTTCTGTAGTGCTTACAAAAAAGAAAGAAAAGACAGTCGCTACAACTCAATTGGGATCTCTATACCAAGAAGTAAGAGATGGAAGAGCCAGCCAAATTTCAGACCAAAGGCTCGGAGAAATATTTACTCTTATCCAAAATGATTTCTCAGATGACTGGTTACTGTCTCATGAGATTTTGGAGTTAACTAAGGATCAAAATTTACAAGAAAAGATAAAGACCTACCTACTGGCCTTAAAAGACAGAAAAACGGAATTGTTGGACTTGATCAATGTATGAGATAAGAAAATGTAAAAAAGGAATTTGATGCACAAGATGTTGGTATTCCATATCCAAATTTGATGTTAACATGGTAGCTCAAAGGGAATTAGCTTAATAGATTCTCACCTTCTAGGAATGAAGATCTGGCTCGATAGATTTTTATTTAACCAAGGTGATATCCCCCTGGAACAATTGCGTCCGGCCATCTAAAAACGTTACTTCTACCCAATACACAAAGACTC
>CAYZUW010000549.1:0-1875 GCA_964481325.1 uncultured Saprospiraceae bacterium | reverse complement strand
ATAGCGACTCCTTCCTTCCCGCCGTTTTTTGCGGGAAGGAAGGAGTAGGCCCCTAAAACCTAAAATTCTTAGGGTTAAAAGCTTTCAATTTTTGAATACAGAAAAGTAGAAACTCGTAAAATTCCTGTTTTAAATGGAAAGTAAATGATCTTATAAGGAGGAAAAATACCCTATTATGGGTATTAAGAATAATAAATGGATAATATATAATAGCTTATATTTGTAAACCCTTCAAAAGCAGATTCCTGTAAGCCGATTTGTATTCTATTATTAAAATAAGTAAAGTACTTATACAAATTTTGTCTAAGGCTTAAACACAAAACAAAATGAAATTTATAACTAATCCTATAGTGCCTGGAAATGCTGGTGGAGCATTCATCAACGAGATTCACTATGACAATGCTGGTGCAGATGTTGGCGAATTTGTCGAGATATGTATTCCTGCGGGTACAAATGTAACTGGGTTTCAACTGGTGTTTTATAACGGGGCTAATGGAACCCCCTATAATACTATGACACTAGCGCAACCGGATCCAGTGGCTTGTCCTCCAGCAGCAGATGGAAACACTTACTTATCAATTGATGGTCCATCAGCGGGTATACAAAATGGTACTCCAGATGGTTTGGCGCTAGTAGATGGTGCAGGTGCCGTTTGTCAATTTTTGAGTTATGAAGGAACGATAATGGCGACATCAGGTCCGGCGAATGGTATGACGAGTATGGATATTGGGGCTTCTCAAAATGGAGATCCTATAGGAACTTCAATTCAGTTACAACCCAATGGAACTTGGGTTGCTGGATTAGCACAAACTCCAAAAGCAATAAACATCTGCTTTTTAGAAGGAACCAACATCCTAACAAAAAATGGATATCAATCCATAGAAACTTTAAAAGTAGGAGAACTAGTAAAAACGGAAAGTGGAAAAGAGCTTCCTATCAAATGGATAGGTATCCAAACGGTGGATATAAACGTAGATAGAAATTTACTCTTGTCTAATCCTGTTTTAATAAAGCAAGATGCAATAGCAGAGGGAATTCCAAGTAAGGATTTAAGAGTCTCTCCTAATCACGCTATCTATGTTGATGGTTTATTGATCAATGCTGGTGCTTTGGTGAATGAAGTAAATATCTATCAAGAAGAGCCATTAGAATCTTTCAAATACTTTCATATAGAGCTTGATTCCCATGAATTGGTTATCGCTGAAAATACGCCAAGCGAAAGCTATCTTCCTCAGAATGAGAATAGGGATGACTTTGACAATGCTGCAGACTTTGATGTCATGTATCCAGGTGGAAGAAAACTTATTCTTTGGCCTTTAGATTATCCAAGGATTAGTGCTCAATCAAAAGTGCCGGGGTATGTAAAAGATCATATACTAAGGGATGCTTCAATAAAAAAGACTGCTTAAACATATAATTATATAACAAAAAAAGCCAAGCACTTAGCTTGGCTTTTTTTTTGCTTTTTTCGAATGGAACAGGCTAGTATACTACAGAAAGCGAATTCGCTTCAAAGTCCAGCATTAGAACAATATTTGGAATCGATCCTTGTTGAATACCCTTCTTATGATCAAATAAGACTCAGATTGGTCAATTTGCATTCTAGTTCAAGTAAGTGGAAAGAGGCAATTAGAATAGCTGAAGTGGGCTTGCAACTGAATTCCAAATTCAGAATGATGAGGCTCAAGTTGATAAATGCCGCAATCCAAATCAAAAGTATTGAACAAGCGCAAATACATATTGTGGCACTGCTAAAAATCAATCCAAAGGATATACAAGCCTATGTCAAACAAGGCCAAGTTTTGCTTTTAAAGGATCAAAAAGAAGAGGCCATAAGTGTATTTAAAAAAGCATTAAGCTTCAACCCAGCCGCTG
>CAYZUW010000548.1:0-1905 GCA_964481325.1 uncultured Saprospiraceae bacterium | reverse complement strand
AATACTTCTATTATACAATAATTGGTTGCCAAATGGTTATACATATAATTAGATTTGTTTAGTTGAAAATATTTAAAAGCCTAATTTCGCACTTAAAGTATTGAAATTGAGCGCTTTACACCTTTGTGTATGCTTGGAGACAATTAACATTGAAAAAGAAAGGTCATCTCACAAACATGAGATGACCTTTCTTTTTTCTAATTTCTTGTTGCTCAGGTTTAGTTTCCTTGCACAATAAATCGCTTAGTAATAATACCAGACTCAGATTGAAGTTTTACAAAGTAAACGCCATTGTTTAACCCAGAAACAGACAAGTCAATGTTGTTTTCACCATTTATTAAATTACTTCTGGTATTGTTGATTAATCTTCCAGAGATGTCCACAATTTGAACATCAATACTTAAAGATTGAGTAGAATTGATATTTAGTAAAATCTGATCCTGATTATTAACTAGATTAGGTATGATATCAAACGAATTCACTTCTTCAAGTTGCGCAACACTTGTGCTCAGGCCAGTAGTGAAAGTGAAAGTTTCTGAAAAACCATACCCAGTTGATGTTTGGTTATATGGATAAATTCTCCACTGATATTCTGTGTTAGGTAAAAATGGTTCATCGATAAGTACCTGGCTTTCGCCATTTGAGATCATAACTCTTCCACCTCCTGAGAAACCTCCTAGTACTCTAGAATACTCAAATATATAATCCGTAGCACCTTCAACATCTTCCCAGTTAAAAAACACGGCATCATATCTAGGGGAGAAACCACCTACTTCAGGTGAATTTACCGATATATCTCCTTCCACAGGTTCAATTGTACTTGGTTCAAGGTTTGAAAAAAGAGAATTATTGTTCATTCTAGCTGCAACATCTAAATCCATTATTTGCTTTTGATCATCAGTAAAAATGTATGAATCACAACCTTGAAGGAAGTAGCTCATATAGTTGTTCTCTAAGACATCTACTACATCTCCACAAGGATCTAAAGTACCAGCATCGTAGTCACAATCAGGCCATCCGAAACCAAAATTGTAATCTGGAGGAGTATCACACAAAAAGTCTCCAGCTACATCACAGTTTCTACAACTTCCTGATCTAGCTTGATTTTCAGTAAGACGACCACTTGGTGAAACTGTTGGGGTAGGCGTATGAATCATAGGATCATATTGAATTGCATCCCATCCACTATGCGGATGAAGTAATCCCAAAAAGTGACCCATTTCGTGAGTTAAAGTTGATGTAAGGTTTAATAACTCAGCAGCTCGGACTACAATCCAGTCATTAGCAGGGGAGTAAAAGCCTAATACTGTGCCTATTGAACCACCACCTGTAGAAGCAGTTTGCGGTATATATATGTTTATTCGACCATTAAGTTTATTATTCCCGAGTATAATATTTCCAGCTGTTGAGGCAGGATTTTCAAAGGCATTTGTATTGCTGATATAATTAAAGCCTGAATCGATATAAAATTGGATATCCTGGTCAAGATAGTTTTCATTAAGCTCAGCTAATTGACGTAAGACAAATTCTTCTCTAACTCCAAGGCTACCAGATGAGTTGCTGACAATGTGAAATCTGATAGGCAAGTAGGTTATATTGCCTGACTTATTTGGAACATACCCTTCTTTGAGAGTCTGTTTATGCTTTAAAAGTCTTTCTGTAATAAGCTCAATATCATTTTCATTGATTCCACAGACATGCTGTGAAAACATGTTATAGCTAAAAAGCACTATTATAAAGAAGGTAAATATTTGTTTCATGTTATAATTTTAATTAGTTTTAAATGAACTCTATTGTGTCAAAATTAAGAAAAATTGAATCATTAAATCGTCTTGTTAAATTCAATATCGACGATTATTACTCAATTTGGCAAATTTTTAGCTTTTCTAGCGTTAATACTTATAT
>CAYZUW010000547.1:0-1909 GCA_964481325.1 uncultured Saprospiraceae bacterium | reverse complement strand
AGTGTAGATGATGGAAAATCAACTTTAATCGGGAGACTACTTTATGATAGTAAATCTATTTTTCAAGATCAAATGGAAGCTATTGAGGCAAGTAGTTTAAGAAGAGGAGAGAGTGAAGTGAATCTTGCCTTGTTGACTGACGGTTTGAAGTCTGAGCGTGAGCAAGGGATTACCATCGATGTAGCATATAGATATTTCTCTACTCCTAAGCGAAAGTTTATTATTGCAGATACACCAGGTCATATTCAGTATACACGAAATATGGTTACGGGAGCATCTACAGCGAATGTGGCGCTAGTCCTAATAGATGCTCGACATGGAGTAGTAGAGCAAACTAAAAGACATGCGATTATCGCTTCACTTTTACAAATACCGCATCTAGTTGTATGTATTAATAAAATGGATTTGGTGGACTATGCAGAAGATGTGTATGAAAACATAAAAGAGACATTCGAAAGCTTCGCATCTAAGTTGAATGTAAAAGATGTACACTTTATTCCGATGTCAGCCTTAAATGGAGACAATGTAGTCGATAAGTCTGAGAATATGGACTGGTATGGAGGATCTACATTGATGTATTATCTAGAGAATGTGCATATAGGAAGTGATTACAACTTTATTGATTGTCGTTTTCCTGTACAGTATGTGGTAAGACCAAATACAGACGAATTTCATGACTACCGAGGATACGCTGGAAGGATAGCAGGCGGTGTGTTCAAAAAAGGAGATGAGGTGCTTTTGCTTCCATCAGGATTCACATCAAAAATCAAAAAGATTGATACATTTGATGGAGAATTGGAAGAGGCACATCCACCTATGTCGGTAACAATGCTTTTAGAAGATGATGTAGATGTAAGTAGGGGAGATATGATCGTGAGGGTTAATAATAAGCCAGAAGTAACACAGGATTTGGAGGTGATGGTATGTTGGTTTGGAGACAAGCCATTGCAAGCTAGAGGGAAGTATTCTTTACTACATACAACCACTGATACACGATGTATGGTTAAGGAGATTAGATATAAATTGGATATCAACACGCTACATAGAAATAAAAAGGATCTCGAAATCAAGATGAATGATATTGGTAGAGTTGTACTAAGAACTACTAGCCCTGTATTTGCGGATTCATACCGACAGAATCGCATCTCTGGTTCTGTAATCTTAGTAGATGAGGGAACCAATAATACAGTGGGGGCTGGGATGGTGATATAAAGCTAAGTTCAAAAATTATTAAGTTTCTATAAATAGAAACTTGAATTTAAGATGTATCAGGCTTTAGTTAATAAAGAAAAGAAAATCTCAGTAATCGGATTAGGTTATGTGGGCCTACCTATTGCATTAGAGTTTGCTAAGCACTTTTCTGTTATTGGATACGATATAGATGAACATCGTATCGAAATGATGCAACAAGGGATAGATCCTTCGAAGGAATTAACTGGTAGTTTTTTTGAGGGAGTAGACATCACTTTTACTTCTAATAGTGAAGATTTAGCACAAGCTCACTTCCATATTATTGCTGTACCCACTGATATAGATGAGCACAAGGTACCAAATTTAGAACCCTTGTTGACAGCTTCCCATTCTGTTGGAACTCATATAAAAAAAGGAGATTATGTTGTATACGAAAGTACAGTCTATCCAGGGTGTACAGAAGAAGATTGCATACCTCATCTGATAAGGGCTCATCAAAGCTCAAAACAATTTGTAACAAGTAATGGGGAAGATACCCAGTATCTGAAGGAAGGAATTGATTTCAAATTTGGATATTCTCCAGAAAGGATAAATCCAGGTGATAAAGTAAACACCCTTACTCAAATCCTAAAAATTGTATCTGCAAATGATGAAGACTCATTAAATGAAATTGCAAAAGTATATGGTCATATCATTGAAGCAGGAATTTACACTGCTC
>CAYZUW010000546.1:0-1917 GCA_964481325.1 uncultured Saprospiraceae bacterium | reverse complement strand
AAATTCAGCACAAAATCTAATTCGGCATCTTAAACATTAAATGGTATAAGCTAATTCTTTAAAGGTCGAAATTAATTCTCTATTTTATGATTTGAAACTTTTATGGAAATCTTTCATTTCCTCTGTTTTATTTCTTAGCGTTTCGAATATAATTCAAATTTTTAATTTAAGCTTGCCGTGCTTTCTCTCTCACCCACTCTATATAGTCCGTTTGCCTTATTTGATCTATGCCTAACTGGCGCATCATCATCACAACTTGTCCTCGATGATAGCTTCCATGATTGAGTACCGTTTGTATAATCTCTCGTGTGGGTATGGAATAGGTTACCTCTTTGTGTGTAAATTGCACTTCCTTTTCTAAGTCCGCCGTAAGGGTAAATTCCTTAAAGGCTTCAGCGCTGCGTTTCCACGCTATGAAGAGTTCTTCATTGGTGCCATCAAACTCTTCTACTTTTTGGGCGTCCCAGCCATTTCCATGCAAACGAGAAAGCCATCCTGTTTCTGCAAACCACATATGCAGTATGGTAGCTCGTATGGTAGTAAAGCTGCCTACCAGTTCTTTGGTCAATAATTGATCTTCTTGTGCAGACAGGTCAGTAATCAACCTGTTGTTTGCCCAAATATTGTATAGGGCGTAGTCCGTGTATCTTTGATTCATGGTGGGTGGTGGTTATTTAATACGACAGCTCTATGATTTCTTGAGGGACTAGCTTTTCTAGGATGGCATTTTGCTCTTTTTCTAGAACTAAAAATTTCCAATCATTAATACCATTGTTAGAAATAGAAATGGCACTTTTTTCTTCGTATATTTCAAAAAATCCTGTTTCAGAATTATAGGTTACATTTTCTGCTCCAAAGGTTTCTTCAAAAGAAATCTTCAATATATTATTTGTGAATTCTTTATCTTCCTTCGTCTCTCCTTCTTCTCTTTTAAATTTTATACCCATACGATTAGAATATTTCAATTTTGAATAAAACTTATCCTCTACTTTCTTAGCTGCACCAACATTCAAAATTTTAGGATCTTTTAATTCAAATTCCAATTCTGGAGAATTGAATGTTTCCTCTAGCACTTGTATCATCTGATCTCTCGGTACGATTTCAAAAAATTCAGGAATTAGATAATCCATGGCTTTATCGAATTCTCCATCCTTTATTAAATTCAAATAGCTACTAAAGTCTGTCCTAATCGTATTTTGATTATCAACTACTGCTGTAGCTTTTTTAGTAGTCCCGCAGCTTGACATTAAGATAGCCATTATCAATATGGAAGTGAGTTTGTACATTTGTTTGTGTTCATTTATCAGTTGTGGAAAATTGGGGCAAGATAGGGGTTTGGGTTGGATTTAGTGTGGGGATGGGAGGGTTAAGTGGAATTTGAATATACGAAACCGTCCAGGCAACAGTCTCCTAGAATTTACTATATTATTCGGTCAATTTTCGAAATTTTTTTCTTAACTCTTAGCTCGAATGTATTAGTCCCTTTTATCAGTTTGATGATAACGTTTAGTATATGGCAAGTAGGGCAGATTCGAAGCTCTTCACTTTCGATTTACCACTGAGCCAAATCGTTGTATTTTGTTTCTAATTAATTCAATCTTAAAAGCCAAATCAACGATTTGGCGGTATTAGTAAATAGCCCTGAACTACCTAAACAACTGGTTGTCCTATTTGCTATATACATTGTTGTGTATAGTTTATTATTCAAAGAGCTCTGGGTAATATTTTGGTGAAATATGTGTTACCCAATCTTCGTAATCTTTACTAATGTATGCTTCCATTTTTTCTTTTTCAATTGTCCGTTCTATAGCTAAACAATTATTGAAATCTGTTTCTGTCACTTCATATCTGTTCCCGTCTTCAGCTCCTGAAAGCGATAAACTTCTACGAAGCCTTAGAAACCAATCCAGAAGTTCC
>CAYZUW010000545.1:0-1930 GCA_964481325.1 uncultured Saprospiraceae bacterium | reverse complement strand
CTGCTGCACTGTTACAAGCCCACTTAATATCATAAATTTCGTCAGCCATATCTGGATTATCTACAATCTCTAAGTTTTGGCATTTTGCTTTAAGCTTTAATAGATCGCCAATCTTCAGTTTAGCTTCCAGTTTTTGCAATAGTGTTTCCACTGCTTTTGTAGACATATTTTGAATAATCTGCCCGCCGAATTCCATTTCTAACCAAAGAATAGAACGCGCTTCCACATCGAGTATTCCAAAAGCCATTCCTTTGGCTAATCCACCTTTAATCCGGACTTGGTGTTGAACCGAAGTAGGATTATAAGCAACTCCTCGTTTCGAAATTTTCATTGGAGAATTACTATTCATCCAACCAACGATTAGATTTGGAGATAGACTTCCACTTGAATATGCATTGCAAGTAAAAGTCACATACTTTGCTCCCAATGTGGCTAAATGTGCTAGATTGAGATCGATATATTCAGCAGTACCTACTTTCTCAGGAATAGAACGAATATCTCCGCTGTGCTGACATCCTGCAATGGTCAACTGAGAATAAGAACAAAACTCTTCTCGGTTTTCGTACGCTACCAAACAACTCAAATCCATATCTAAATGTTGCGCAGATAATCCTGCTCCCCATTGCATAAATAATCGAACAGTATCACCTTCAACCGGAAACCGAGTTCCCATCAAGGCTTCAGGTAAATCATGAATCTGCTGGCTTCGATCTCCAATCGCAATTGGGATATTATACAACGCTTCATCAATGTAAATTGATTTACCTACATTTTTTTGGGCAATAAATCGTTGCTTAATTTTTAATAAAGTCAATTCTTTAATCGCCTCCTTGATTTCCGATAATTGCTCACTAGTGTAAAGATTAACCATTTTATTAGTTGGAATTACTTTATTCACTCCACCTAAAGGCTTTACCGTACGACGGGCATTTGCCGTAAAATAAATGTCTGCATACATATACAAGGTGTAAATCAAACGAGCTGGAACTTGATCCATGATTTCTTGAAATTGCTTTAAGGTTTCTTTATGACCAAACCATAGCATGGTCGAAAACAATGAACGAGCAAAAAGACCAGGTCGCTTTTTCAATAAAGCAAAAGTATTTACTGCATCATTTTTTAGTTTAAAATAATCAACCCGTCCTTGCCAAACCTCATAGTCCTGATTATAAAACTTGTCTAATAATTCACGCAGTTTTTCATAACCTTTTCGTTTACTCAATTCACCTAAACGCAACGCTCGAATTACACGTACCCAGATACCTCGTTTAGGATGCATTAGTGCACACTGTGTGTCAATATCTAAAGTTAAATTATTGATCCATTGAGCGTAGATTTTGGCTTCAGTACGAGAAAATTTAAGTTTTAAATCTTCCTGTGATTTGATGTTAACCGAATTGCTTGTATCTAAAGATGCACGAAAATGAAGAGCATTTTTCGTCATTCGATTGATGATGACCTTAGGCTCAATAATCTGAAGATATCCGGTATGTTTATACCACAAGTATCGTAGAATATCTACTGGACTTTTAAAATAAGCACCAGCTTCCTTTGTCTTCCCCATCTCAACCAATTGATCAATTACCAACATTTGAGTTTCCTTCATGGTGATATTTGTATTAGAAGGTACTTCAAATTCACTAAGATAAATTTTCAAATTTTCCGATTGCGTTGCACTTAATGCTACTGGAGAAGCGCATAGCGTTACGGCATAGTTTGTCAAATCATTTTCAGTCCAAAGATCTAAAGTTTTTACCTTGTCTACTTCATATTCTAATTCTTCAAAGGTAAATGGCGTACCACAAAAAGGACATCCATTATACCGTTCCAAAGGAAATGTATTTTCAGGAATAAGATGACCACAGGCCAAAGTCGTTCCCGACTTTCCTGGAAAGAAATTGGCAAAAGCAATTTTCAGATGATCTAAAAA
>CAYZUW010000544.1:0-1933 GCA_964481325.1 uncultured Saprospiraceae bacterium | reverse complement strand
ATGATATACATTTTAAAATTAACCAGGTTACACTCTAAAATTGGAAAGCATCAGCATCATATAGGTATGTTGCCTAATAGTAAATAATACTGTACCTTTGCGCTCGATTTAGAAAAATTTCTACTAATTAGAATTAACAAAATAAAAAATTAATATGCCTGCAACTAAAGCACGTGCTAAGACTAAAAAAGCTAAGTACAAAGTAAAAGACATCAACCTTGCAGCTTGGGGACGCAAAGAAATCCAAATAGCTGAGCATGAAATGCCTGGACTAATGTCTCTAAGAAAAGAGTTTGGTAAGAAAAAGCCATTAAAAGGAGCTAGAATTGCTGGCTGTCTACATATGACTATTCAGACTGCTGTACTAATCGAAACTCTAGTTGAGTTAGGTGCAGAAGTAACCTGGTCTTCATGTAATATATTCTCTACTCAAGATCACGCAGCAGCTGCTATCGCAAAAGCGGGAGTACCTGTTTACGCTTGGAAAGGGATGAATGAAGAAGAATTCAATTGGTGTATTGATCAGACACTTCGTGGATTCAAAGGAGGTAAGCCGTTAAATATGATTTTAGATGATGGTGGTGATTTGACCAACATGGTATTAGATGATAATCCTGACTTGGTAGCTGGCATCAAAGGATTGAGTGAAGAGACTACTACTGGAGTACACAGACTGTACGAAAGAATGAGAAATGGATCACTTACACTTCCTGCTATAAATATCAACGATTCTGTAACGAAGTCAAAATTTGATAATAAGTACGGTTGTAAGGAATCTTGTGTAGATGCGATCAGAAGAGCAACGGATGTGATGATGGCTGGTAAGGTAGCTGTCGTAGCTGGATACGGTGATGTAGGGAAAGGATCTGCAGCTTCATTAAGAGGAGCGGGTTGTAGAGTAATCGTTACAGAGATTGACCCTATTTGCGCATTGCAAGCAGCGATGGATGGTTTCGAAGTAAAGAAAATGAAGAATGCGATTCCTAGAGCAAACATCGTTGTTACTGCTACAGGTAATAAAGACGTAGTTACAGAAAAACATTTCAAAGCTATGAAGGATCAAGCTATCCTTTGTAATATTGGACACTTTGACAATGAGATCGATATGGCATGGATCAATAAGAAAGGAAATGCTAAGAAAACCGAAATCAAGCCTCAGGTGGATATGTACACGATGAAGGATGCTAAGACAAAGAAGGAAAAAAGCATCATGATTCTTGCTGAAGGAAGATTAGTGAACCTTGGTTGTGCAACAGGTCATCCTTCTTTTGTAATGTCAAATTCATTTACAAATCAGGTATTGGCTCAATTGGAACTTTGGAAGAATTCTAAAAACTATGAGAACAAGGTATACATGTTGCCAAAGCACCTAGATGAAAAGGTAGCTAGATTACACCTTGCAAAAATTGGTGTAGAGCTCGAAGATCTTTCTCCAGAACAAGCTGATTATATCGGCGTGAAGAAGAAAGGACCTTTTAAGCCTGAATACTATAGATATTAAAAATTGTTTATTTGGTTGAAAAAATTGCTTATTCGGTTATTTGTTTAGCTTTTTATTCGAAAATAACAAAAGGAGACCATCTTGCGATGGTCTCCTTTTTCGTTTGGCATACTCGTGTCCATTCATAGCATTTTGATGATTTGATATACACTCTGGGTATGACATTATTATTACAGCTTGTACAAGCCTATCCATAAAAAAACCTCGGAGAGGTGGCATTATTATAACCTTGCAAAAGCATCGTAACAAGAACCTCAGAGAACTTGTCCCGACTCAATCGGGAGGTGACATTATTCGTGTTGATAAAAGAATCTTTTCTCAGAGCAAGTCTAAAACGGGCAAATATTGATGCCCTGTCTCTTTTTTTTCAAAAAAGAAAAATCTCATCCAAAATAGTCCATTTTTTGTATTCCGATAGTATCCGGTGTAGAC
>CAYZUW010000543.1:0-1937 GCA_964481325.1 uncultured Saprospiraceae bacterium | reverse complement strand
CCTTTTTGGGAGGACCCCACTGCTCTAAAAAAGTAAGCGCTGCAAAATAAAACCAAGCAGCCACGGAGAGTGTCGAGAGCCAAAGATTTCGTTCCGGAAACAAGTATACCGTCACGCACATCAGGATAAAAAATAAGGCGGCAATAATGGAAGAAGCCAACTGCCAACGCTGGGCTTGAGATGGGTAAATATATTTGAGAGGTACAAAATGTGCCACCGCAAAAAATACGATGGTGAAAGCATTGGCCCAAGCCGGCCAAACAAACACAAAAATTAGGAAGTACACCACAATGTTCCAAAGGACTGGAAAACCAATAAAGTAATTATCCTCACTAATCATGCCCGTTTTGCCGTAATAAATGGCTGAAACCAACAAGATGAGGCAAGTCAAAGGAAGGCTCCAATAATGGCCAACCAAATCGGACTGATAAAAGATATAGGCTGGTACAATAGCAAAATTGAAAAAGTCCACTACGTAGTCAATCGTCTTACCATCCATATTAGGTAACACCTCGGTCACGCGAGCCATGCGAGCCAATGTGCCGTCTATACCGTCAATCACAAAGGCTAAAATCAACCAGAACATGGCTTGACGCACATTTTGATCGTGCATCGCTATCAATGCCATAAAACCCGCTAATAAGCCAGAAGCAGTAAAAATATGCACTGCCCATGCTAAGATTTTGTTAAAAATATTGGGTTTTGAATGTTTATCCATAGAGGGTAATGCAGAAGACCAAATCAAACGATATTTTCACATCTTATTGAGTCCTGGATGCGTTATCTTAGAGTAAAATGAATAATAATATTTGAGTCCACTATATAAACTCATATTTCATAACCATAAATAAAAGAAAATAATTATGAAATTCATAGCTTCTGCTTTTTTAGCAATCAGTGCGTTATTTATATTGACGCCCCTTTCAGCCCAACAAATTGATGCCAGACCGACTTCAAACCCTGTAGAACTGGGTAAAATCAACTGGCTCAGAAATTACGACGAGGCTGTAGCTCAGTCAGAAAAGACTAACAAACCTATTTTTATCTTATTTCAAGAAGTGCCAGGATGCAGCACTTGTAGCCGATTTGGATTCGGTCCTCTTTCAGACCCTTTCCTTGTAGAAGCTATCGAAGATAATTTTGTAGCGCTCGCTATCCATAACAATAAAAGAGGAGAAGATGCGAGAATCCTTAAGCAATTTAACGAGCCATCATGGAATAACCCTGTAGTGCGTATAGTGAATTCTAAAGGAAAAGATATTGTACAGCGTATGGCTAATAGATGGAGTCCTGAAGACTTGCTATCTACTGTAATCGCAGGTATCGAAAAAACTCAAAAAGAAGCGCCTATGTATCTTACTATGAGACTCGCTGAGGCGCAAGGTCAAGATAACATCAAGGAGGCCAATCTTTCTATGTATTGTTTTTGGACAGGTGAAAAAGAGATTTCTAAAATAGATGGTGTGCTTTCTACGGAAGCTGGTTTTATGCACGGTAGAGAAGTGGTAAAGGTAAGCTATGATGCAAGTCAAGTGAGTCTGCCTAATATCGTGAAGGCTGCTGAAAAAGTGAACTGTGCAGATGGTGTATATGTAGAGGATGATTACGACCTAGCAGAGGTTAGAAAATTTACAAATGTAAAGAATGTGAAAAAAGCGGGTTCTTATCACAAGGACAAAGAAGTGAAATACTACCTAAGTAAGAGTAATTATAGATTTGTACCTATGTCCAAGTATCAGCAAGCAAAGGTTAATGCTGCGATAGGAAGTAGACAAAATCCAAATCAATATTTGTCTCCAAGACAATTGGTAGCGTACAAATACATCCAGGAAATGAGTGGTAAAAAGTGGACTAGCCAAATCAATCAAGAGATGGAATCTACTTGGTACAGCTTATTGGATGAAATAGCAAGGAAATCATAAACATATATAGTATAT
>CAYZUW010000542.1:0-1956 GCA_964481325.1 uncultured Saprospiraceae bacterium | reverse complement strand
GACTGTGAAGTAATAAAATCTGTGATAGCAAATGGTGGAGAAGTGAGAGTAAACATAGGAGTAGGAGGACTTGAAGGTGCGGACTTTTTTGATGGAGATTATGATAACGGAATTATAGCACATGAATATGCACATGGTATTTCTAATCGTCTAGTAGGAGGCCCAAGTCAAGCGGGATGTCTTTTTGCTGGTAATGAGCAAATGGGTGAAGGCTGGTCTGACTTTTTCTCACTAGTAACTTCTCAAAAACCAGGTCAAGACGGGACTGAAAGAAGAGGTATTGGTACATATGTGCAAAGACAGCAACCAGATGGAAGAGGTATTAGAAGTAATCCATACTCAACGGACTTGTCTATTCGTCCAGAAACATATGCAGATCTTGGGTTAGCTGCCGTACCACACGGTGTAGGTGCCATCTGGAATAGTATGCTTTGGGATATGTATTGGGCATTGGTAGAGGAGCAAGGCTTTTCATCTGATTTGATTAACGGTGAAGCAGGAAATAATACGGCTATAAGATTGGTAATGGAAGGAATGAAATTGACAGCATGTGATCCAGGGATTGTAGATGGTAGAGACGCCATTCTTGCTGCAGATGAACTTTTATTCGGCGGTACTAATCGTTGTTTAATTTGGAATGTATTTGCCCGTAGAGGTGTAGGTTTAGAAGCTCAGCAAGGAACTACAACAGCTGTTGGTGATGAAGTAGCAGATTTTACTGCTCCTAGAGAATGTGTAATTGAGCTTAAATTTACTAAATCAATTGTAGCCGATCCAGGAAATGAAGCTTTTGCTGATGTTGTCAATCCAGGTGAGTCTGTTGATTTATTATTGACTTTGATAAATGACAAAGGAGAAGTTGTAAACGATGTCACGATTACAGAAACTATTGCTCCGGGTACAACAGTATCTAATATATCTAATGGAGGTGAGGTAATTGGCGATAACATCGTGTGGGAGCTTGGTTCTATGCAGCCTTTAGATGAATTTGAAATTACTTATACTATCAATACGGATCCTGATGCTTCGTCTACGACTCAGTTTTTCGATGACTTAGAATCTCCTGGTTCTTTTTTAGCGATTTCTGATGCAAATACAAATACAGATCTTGTGGAAAACTTATTTGAGTTAGGTTCAGAAAATGCAGGTTTAGGAACTTTCAGTGGTAATTTCGCTTACTTCATTAACGATATAGATTTAGAATCTCGCGAGAATTTGTTCTTAGCTCAGGAAATAGAAGTTACAGGTGAAAACCCTGGTCTTCGTTTTTTCCACAACTTTGATACAGAAGCTACTGCTGATGGTGTCATACTTCAAGTGTCTACTGATGGAGCTGTTGTCTTTAGAGATATCACTTCTGATCAATTTATCAAGAATGCCTATCCTAGACCATTGCAATTCGGAACATTTGTTTTACCATTTTTAGAGGCATTCTCTGGAAATAGTAACGGATGGATCGATTCTTGGGTAGACTTGAGTGAGTTCCAAGGTCAAACTATCTTTATAAGATTTAGGTTTGGTTCTGATGATAACACTCCTGGAGTTGGATATGCAATGGATAACTTTGAAGTATTGGATATAGTAAGATTTAATACTACAGCAACCTTGACTACGGATGATGAAGATGACTTTACAGAGCTTATTCTACCTGAAGGAGGAGTTAAGATTGATTCTGACGGAGTAGTGGCTGTAGATAATGCAGATAATCCAAGTTTAGGATTCAATATTTATCCTAATCCAGCGTCTGAGACTGTAAACCTTACTATCAACAATATAACTGCTAAAGATGCACAGTTATCTGTATTCAACTATAGCGGTCAATTGATTGAAGAACGTAAGCTTAATCTTTCTACTGGTACGCAAACAGAACAAGTAAATGTTGCTTCTTACCCTACTGGTTTTTACTTCTTTAGATTAACTACTGAAAGAGGTGTAGCTACTGAAAAAATTATGGTT
>CAYZUW010000541.1:0-1969 GCA_964481325.1 uncultured Saprospiraceae bacterium | reverse complement strand
GTATAAAGCTATCCCCCCCTAATCCAACTCCACTAAATACCCCGGATCTTCATAAAACAACTGCTTGATTCGGGAGACACGCTCTGGAGCCCGTAGCTTAATTTCCTCGCCTTTTATTATTTTAATCTGCTGCACGCCTGCTTTCTTTTCTACCAATACTCTGTAGGGCGGTATCTTTTCTACAGCGACGTATTCTTTTTCATTGGTGCCTTCGCGAGACTCGAAAAGAATGTACTCCCAATCTTCGAGTCCGTCTATTTCTATGATCTTTCCGAAAATAGGGAGGTGCGTGTCGTAAAATGGAATCCAAGAACTCAAGGTATTGACAGAGAAAAGCAGCTCTCTTTCTTTCATGTCTTCGGATAGGGTGAAAGAACCAATCATTCGGTTGGCACCTAAGTAGTATTCATTTTGCATAGTCGCTTCATCGAAACCTTTGACCAACTCTAGGCGATGCCCTTGCCCCAACAACTGCATAGGACGTCCCGACTCGGATGAAATAATAACGGGGCTCTTTTGGCCTAAATAATTGAGAAAGGTGGCCTGGTAAAATCCGTGGCCTCCAATATCTATCTGCACGCTAAAGTCAATGTCTTTAACTAAGTTGCCACTAAAGATAGACAGTTCTTCCTGATCTGGATAGGCATACATATCTTGGGGTAATCTAAAAAGTGCCAAGTCTTGAACATTCAGATTGATAATGGCATCTTCAAAGCCTCCTATATTAAGTAGCTCTACTTTTTGGAGTACTAGGATAGATATCTTGACCGTCTCTTCTTTCACTTTCGAGATGCGCTTTCCGTCACAGATTGCTAGAGACAATTGGTCGTATCCATTTCTGCCATCTGCTACAAACTGCTCTCCATTCACACCAACAACATTTAGAAGTAGCTCTGTATTCTTTCCCTCTATTTTGCTTACTTCTAGATTCTGCTCTCCCAATTTGACAATGTTGCGATCTTTGGTGTAGCATAATTTTTTTACGCCTTTGATTATCGCCATAAAATAATACGATTCAAAACCTTCCACTACTTCAATTCGCTCAGGAATAACGGTTCCATTGTCTACGCTAAATACGCTATTCTCTGATAAACAATAGGTAATTGATCGTTTATTGGTTTTTATATTATACACAGAATCCGTTCCTACTTTGACCGCTTCGTTGGATACTTCTTGTATTAAATCATTCTCTAATTCTGGTATTCGAAATATTTGTTTGGTATTGATATCTACAAAGTAATCGTTAGAAGGATCTTTAACGCCGACCAATTCGAACGCACCAAACTTCATATAGGAATCGGGAATGAGTGCTGCTGGTTGATCGTCTATGCAAAATACGCTAGTAGATGACTCTTCCAAAAAGAATAATTTCTTTTTGGACTTGAATACTTTAAAATTATGTTTATCAAAGAGTTCTACTTTGCCAGCGTATTCGATGATTTCGTCCCCGTTTATCTGGCATACTTCTTTGGTTTGCTCATTGATAAAGCCTACTCTATCGACGCCTATCCTCACTTCCTGTAAATTATCTCCATTAGAAAACTGAACATTGCATTGTCCGATCTCGGTAATTCGTTCTCCAAAATAATTCACTAGGCGAAGATGTTTATCATATACGAGTTTTCCGATTTGTACTAATTCATAATTTGGACTGCATACCAATTCTTCTTTTCTAAACACAAGAGATCGCTTACTGACTTTCCCTTGTAGAGAGACCAGCACATTGTCTTGCAGGAAGACAGGTTTATCCATCTTATTTCCTTCTAGATTGTACCAGTTGCCATTTTTATCCTTTCTGTAAAAATGTTTATTTAAGGGTTCATAAAAATAATCCGTCCATTTATTGGATTCTTCGAGTACTTCATTTAGAAAACCTCTGTAGTAAATTTCATCTTTAGTTTCAAGGATAATTATTTCATGTCCAGGTGGAATAAAGGCAAATTGAATTTCCTCGCCATCAATAGTATAT
>CAYZUW010000540.1:0-1979 GCA_964481325.1 uncultured Saprospiraceae bacterium | reverse complement strand
GGTGCTTTACATATAGGAGGAGTGCGAACAGCATTGTACAACTATTTATTGGCGAAGAAGCTAGGCGGCACGTTTATCTTACGTATCGAGGATACAGATCAGAAGAGATATGTAGCTGGAGCGGAGGATTATATCAAGTCTGCTTTAGCCTGGTGTGGCATCAGTCCCGATGAAGGGCCTGACCAAGGCGGGGATTTTGGTCCTTACCGACAAAGTGAGCGAAAAGACATGTATGCCGAATTTGCTTTTCAATTGGTGAAAGGTGGAAATGCATACTATGCGTTCGATACTCCTGAGGAAATAGAAGCGATGCGGCAAGCGCAACAAGCTGCTGGCAATCAAGGAGCGAGATATGGTGTGGATACACGCATGAGCATGAAAAATAGTTTGAGTTTTTCTGCGGAAGACACGAAAGCGTGGTTGGACGAGGGGAAGCCTTATACGATACGCTTGAGAATTCCAGAGGACGAGACGATTACCGTAAATGACGTGATTCGTAAAACGGTAACTTTCGAAAGCAAGGAGCTGGATGATAAAGTGATTTTTAAGAGTGATGGGATGCCTACTTATCACCTAGCCAATGTAGTGGATGATCATTTCATGGAAATCTCTCATGTTATAAGAGGGGAGGAGTGGCTGTCGAGCACGGGTCATCATGTGTATCTATATCGGTTTTTAGGTTGGGAAGATACTATGCCGCAGTTTGCGCATTTGCCATTGATATTGGCACCTGAAGGCACGGGTAAGCTAAGTAAGCGACATGGTAAGAAATTTGGTTTTCCTGTATTTCCATTGTCTTGGGAGGCGGAGAAAGAAGAAGATAGTTTTACGGGATTCAAAGATGCGGGCTATTTGCCAGAGGCATTAGTGAATTTTTTAGCCTTTTTAGGATGGAATCCAGGTACGGAGCAAGAGATATTTTCTTTGCCAGAGTTGGTAGAAGCATTTTCTCTAGATAGAATCAATAAGAGTGGTGCTCGCTTTGATATCGTAAAGGCAAAATGGTATAATCAACAGTATATCTTAAAAATGAGTGATGAATCACTTGCAGAAGCATATACGAAGATGTCTAAAGAAGTAGGGAATGCAGTAGATGCCGATTTTGCTTTGAAATATGTACGCATGTTCAAAGAGCGCATTGAGTTTTTACCAGACCTGTTGACTGCAGGGAGCTTTTTGGCAGAGGAAGAAGTGCAAGAGTACGATAAAAAATCTGTCAGAAAGAAATGGAAGGGAAATGCAGAGGAAGTCTTGGGTGGATATCTAGAAGTGCTGGCAAAGGAGGATAATTTTGAACCAGCATATTTAGAGACTTTTACGAAAGAGTATATCGAAAAGAATGGCTTGTCCTTTGGGGCATTGTTTCCGGGCTTGAGACTAGGTCTGAGTGGGTCTCTTAAAGGGCCGTCTATATTTGATATGATGGAGATATTAGGTAAGGACAAAAGTATAGCCAGATTGAAAAATGCGCCAGCTAAATTTGCTGCCATCAAAGAAGAAGTAAATGGGTAAGGATAAAGAAAATCAGCAGGAAAAAACCAAGGAAAAGAGCTCAGAAAAGCTTGAAGATTTCAATATCGAGATCAATGAATTTGGTGAAATTGTGACAAATACATCAGTTGAAAAATTGAACAAATTTTTAGATAAAAATCTTGAAGATAAAAAAGTGAAACACAATAAGTTAACGGAAGAGCAGTAATGTATGAGGATAAATTTAATATGTATTATGCCAACTAATTGAAATGGCTTACGTAAATTTACACCAGGAAAGGTAGTTTTTCAGCTTTCCGATTGCTAAAAGAAGCAACAGAACTAATTTTAAAGAAAGAGGCATCACAAAGACTTTAGCGTATTATTTGCGCCAATTGAAAGCACTTTGACTAGTATTATATCTGTTAAAGTGACTCACCTCTAAAATATTTACTACCGAACCAATAAAAGTATACTTGTAGCAACATCATGCTATATAGATGCTTAGT
>CAYZUW010000539.1:0-1988 GCA_964481325.1 uncultured Saprospiraceae bacterium | reverse complement strand
CTTTTAGTGAAGCAAAGACACAGGCACTTACTGAAGTATTAAACATATTTGAAATATCCGATTCTGCAAATGCTAATGCTGAACAATTAAATATTGCTGAAGACGGAAATGGAAATGCGATTCTATTGGCTGTCTCTGCTATTTTACAAGGAAATAACTCTGTTGGAGATGTATCAGAATTAATTTCAAAGATTAGTCTTGGTATTGAGACGGATGGAATACTTGATGATGATATGGTCTGTAGCCAATTGAGTTCATCTGCATCTCTGATCAACCCATCTAATATCAGAGAAAATCTTGAAGAATGGTATACCTCTGCTAATACTTCGATTAGCATTCCAGAATTTGAACCCTTTGTAACGCAGTACATTCAAAACACACCTTGTCTAGCAGAATCAGGTATCACTTTCCCCCAATCTGGTAATAGCGGATTAAATTTGCTTAATCAAGATAATACAGACTTCACTATCAATGAATCCTATTCGATGCGAGCTGTTCTAGATAATGGTACTAGTCTGAGAGTAAAAGTGATAGGAAATAATTGGAGTAGAAATGTTGGACAAGGTGACACTGGCTGGCTCATTGGTGAATGGGAAGGTGAACGATCTGATATTGATAGAGGTTTTATATTCAATTCTGCTAGAACGGGATCTATCGATTTTAAAATCAATCTAACTTTGCCTTTTAGTGATGGACCGCATTTTGATGAAATCATTTTTGAGCTTTTTGAAAATGGCTCTTCGGTACCTACCAGAACTATTGTTAAAAAAATTCAAGGAATTACGCCAAGACCTTCGAGTCCAATTGATTTGCTATTAGCAACACCTTCTACCACTGGACCTACTGAAAATATCTTAGGTAGAATATTTGGATTGGGTGGTAGTCCGCAAGTGACAAAACTAGACGAAGACAACAAATATGGCTTTGGTGTTTTCCTTCCAAATAATTTTGAAATTGAAATTTTGTTATCGGGTGAAAATTTTGATTTTCCTAGTAGTGGATTTAACCAAGGTTGGACGATTGAACAATTAGATATGAATGAAAATCAATGGAGGCTTTCTGCATCAGGTATAGGGTTTTACGAAACTGAAATGGCTTTAGATTTTAGCCAAGGTTGCGTCACTTTAAATACAGAGATAATAGTTAATGGAGAGTCTATAAGGTCATTTTCTGCAAATAGTAGTGACGAGTTTGTCTTCTTTTTTCCACAGCTAAGCGGTCAATATGGACCCAATATTTTGTTTAGTGGAAATGTTCTCAGTGCTGGAGAGGCATCGCTCGCTGCGGAAATCGATTTACCAAATAGCGGCGGTTTAGATGATTTAACAGTTGTATTGCATGGAGAAGGATGGACTATTCCTACTCCCATTGAAAATAAAAATTGGATAATTGAAAACTATGATTCCGTTAGCCAAAGCCAAACCTTTAGAGGAACTTTTGACAATACCTACTATGATGGAGAAAATGATTTGAGACTTATGATTGATAATTTCAACGCTTCAAATCCTCCAGATATTTTTGTTGAAATAATTTCAGAAGTAGAGGGTTGTGGGGATGTTGTAATAGATAGTTTCAATTTGCGATTTTAGAAAAAAAATGGAAAAGCCTTGTTCGGAATGGATGGGGCATTTCTATTTTGACAAGAATTTAATATTCCGAGTTAGCCCTGAGTATTTTGTCCGTTTTACAGCAGAGCCTTTAAATACTTTTCTAAACACTTCATCGCTTATCTCTTCCCAATCCTGTTTGCGCATGGTCAGTAAATCTGGATGGGGCAAAAATTCTGGTTCTTGATGTGGCGTAGAAAATCGATTCCATGGACATACTTCTTGGCAGATATCACAACCAAAAATCCAGTTCTCAAACTTGCCTTTCATCTCACTTGGGATTTCTTCTTTCAGTTCTATATTGAAGTAAGAAATGCATTGGCTTCCATCTACAACGTACCACTCTCTGGAATTGCATCTGTTGGGCAGGCATCAATACAC
>CAYZUW010000538.1:0-1988 GCA_964481325.1 uncultured Saprospiraceae bacterium | reverse complement strand
GACAATACTCTTACCCCCATTCTATAACCACAAAAAAAGGACTTTTATAGTCTAAAATTTGCCTTTGAGAATAAATTATAAATTCAAAAGCAATTCTGGCACTGCGCTAAGCACACCAAATGGCCCTGGAATTATCGAAGCTGCTGCTGCCAGCATCATGTTCTTCCTAGCGTAGGATTCAATTATTTTATTTATATCCTTTTCAGTAAATTTTGAATTTGTAGTATCTGCTTGCTTTTGATCGAAAGATTCAAGCATCACATTGAATAGCCCATCGTTTAGCTGTTTTTTGATATAAGATAAGTCAAATTGTTTACTACTATCTTTCTTAAATTTTGTGAGTAATTTGAATTTAGACAACATAACAAAGAGCGTTTAGTTTTATAATTTATAACAAACAAAAATTCTCTCTAAGTTAATGAATAACAAATAGTAAAGATGTTCTAATCTGTATATCAAGGTGGAAATTAGACCTGATTTCTGCCTATTCATAACTGGATTGTGCCATTTATGGAAGATTCGGTTATAATCAGTTTTACTAAAATGTTACTCAAATAAACAAGTTTGATTTAACTATGCATCTATTTAAGTTCCTGTCTCTAAGACACTAGATAATTTTTTTCATCAAACTTTCTTCTCGCTTAGGCAATGTAATGATAAATTTTGCGCCGCTAGGCTCATTATCTTTTACTTTTATTTCTCCTTTATGTTTTTTAATTATTCCAAAGCTAATGCTCAAGCCTAGGCCTGTTCCTTCTTGTATATTTTTGGTCGTATAGAAGGGTTCAAATATTTTCATTTTATTACTATCTGAAATTCCCGGTCCATTATCTGATATAGAAATGATGACCTTATCACCTCGCTCTTTTACTTCAACCTTGATATGCCCTGATTCTTTTACAGCATGAATAGCATTTGATAAAATATTCACAAACACCTGATTTAGCTGACTGGAAAAACAAAAGATAGGCATTGATGGTTTGTCGTATCTTTTTTCAACAATTATGTTTTGTTTTAACATATTAGACAACAATCTGAATGACGACTCTAAACCAAGAATGATATCGGATTCAACATAATTATCATCCCCTTCTCTGGAGAATAGCTGAAGGCTTTTGACTATGGTTTTGGTTCTATTGGCACCCTCCTCTATAGCGCTAATCATGTCATTCATGTCTTCTATTAAACCACGGCTAGTTTCATCTCTAGGTTCTTCAATATATGTGTCCAAGATTTTTTTCAATCCTACAACGCCACTAGAAATAAAATTAATCGGGTTATTAATTTCGTGCGCAACACCAGCTGTTAGTTGACCTAAAGATGCCAGTTTTTCAGATTGTATTACTTGATTACGAGTACGCTCCAATTCGTTCAAGTGATTAATTTCACTCAATAACACTTCTTGTTCTTTACTATGAATAATTCTTTTGGAACGATTATAAAAAACAATACAAAAAATAAAAATAAAACCAAGCATGAGGATAGAATAAATTCTTTTTAATTGAGATAACTTTACTTGTAATTGGGTTTTCTTAGATTGAATTTGGGCGTTAGAAATTTTTTCTTCATATTCATTTTGAATTTCCTTTTGAGTTAATGCAATTTGTTTTTGTTCAAAGTCTAAACTGTCAGCATATAGATTACTAGACTCTAACATAGAGATGGCAAGGGAATAATTTCCTTTCTTTTTGTAGCATTTGTACATCAAGTTATACAAGTCAAACTTCAAAGAATAATCACGATAAGCCTCAGAAGATTTTAAGACCTCCTCTCCTATCTTAGTTGCTTTATCAACATCTATAGAAAAGGTCAAATCTGCCAGTAATATTTTATCTTTTAATAAGTATAATTCTGCACCAATCTTTTGATGGAGATTAAATGCTTTTTTTATGTAAAAAAATGTAGAATCGATTTGATTGAGTTCTTGATAAACTTCAGCTAAAGAGGTATAAATATTTGCGATATAATAATCTTTATCTAATGAAAGG
>CAYZUW010000537.1:0-1994 GCA_964481325.1 uncultured Saprospiraceae bacterium | reverse complement strand
TAAATATAAAAATGGGCTTACTCCAATTTTTACATAAAATAGAACCAGACAAAAAGAAATCACCATTCTTGCATACCCTGTATGATGGTTTTTTCACGTTTGCCTATGCACCTAACTCGGTTACCAAATCAGGGACACACATCAAGGATGGGATGGATCTGAAGCGTACCATGTTTATGGTGGTGATAGCACTTCAGCTAGCCTATGCTTTCGGTAGCTATAATATAGGTCATCAGCATTTTGCGGCCTTAGGATTACACGAAAGCTTTCTATCTGGGTTTCACCTCAAGCTTACTTATGGTTTGATGAAGTTGATTCCTATATTCCTTGTATCCAATATAGTGGGTTTAGGGATAGAATTTATCTATGCCGCCAAGAAAGGACACCCGATAGAAGAGGGATACCTAGTTTCTGGTGCATTGATTCCCTTAATTATGCCACCTGATTTGCCAATGTGGATCTTAGCTGTCTCGATCATTTTCGCAGTAGTCATCGGAAAAGAAGCATTTGGAGGAACAGGAATGAATATTATGAACATTGCGCTGCTTTCCCGTGTATTTGTCTTTTTTGCGTATCCGACTTATATCTCTGGAGATGAGGTATGGGTATCTGGTATCATGAAAGAAGGTACAGAATACGTTGGAGCTTCATATGGTATGATACACGGCATGTTCGATTGGATCTTCAGCGGGGTCGGCTGGTCTACCTTTGGTGAAGGAGGCATGGCCGTCGCAGATGGATTTACAGGCGCTACACCACTAGGCCTCGCGGCCAAAGGAGGTTGGGCTGCCGTAACAGAAGTATATACACCAGCACAAATGTGGTGGGGCGCAATACCAGGATCAATAGGGGAAATGCCAAAGCTATTCATATTAGCAGGTGCTTTTCTACTTATCATCACAAAAATTGCTAGTTGGAGAATCATGTTATCTATGGTCTTAGGAGCCATCGTAGGGGGGCTCTTTATCAATATGTGGGGAGCAAACTTATTTATGGAAGTACCGTGGTATTATCATTTCTATATGGGCTCATTCTTTTTTGCCATGGCATTTATGGCTACTGATCCAGTGACGGCTTCTCGAACTGAAACGGGAAAATGGATATATGGATTTTTGATTGGAATAGTAGGAATGGTCATCCGTGTATTGAATCCTGCCTATCCTGAAGGATGGATGCTTGCGATTTTGTTCATGAATGTATTTGCACCATTAATAGACTATTACGTTTTAGAAGCCAACGTTGCTAGAAGATTAGCACGTGCGAAGGCAAAGCCTGAAACTGTAGTGGAAGCTGAACCGCAAATGTCAGTTTCAGAACATTAAACATTTAAAAAATTAATAGTAATGCATACTACTAAATATACCATAACATTTGTTTTGATTTTGAGCGCTGTAGTAGCTTTATTGCTTACAGGATTTAGAGAAGGAACAAAGGATCTAGCAAAGGCTGGAGAAGAAATATTTAATAAAAGAGCCATCCTCAAAACTATTGAATCTGAGTTGGAGGGCGGTAAAATGGTCGCCGACCTGACAGCTGAGGAAGTAAATGAAATCTTTGATACTAAGATAGAGCAGAAGGTTTTGAATATGAAAGGTGAAGTTTTGGATGCAAATGCGGTAATGGCTGCAGGATACAAAGGAGGTAGAGCTATAGATGTAGAAATCGCTAAAGAAAAGAAAAAGCCAGAGATGGACAGGATATTGCCTTTGTTTGAATACAATGGTAAAGAGAAGCTTTATGTAATGTCTGTAATCGGTTCTGGTCTATGGGATATTATTTGGGGAAATATCGCAGTACGTTCTGACAAGTCTACCATCGTAGGAGCTAGCTTCGATCACGCAGGAGAGACACCAGGTCTAGGAGCTGAAATAAAAGATAATCCAAAATTTCCAGCAGCATTTGCAGGAAAGAAAATTTATACTGCAGATGGCATGTACAAGTCTATCACTTCACGTAAGGGTGGAGCTATAGATCCGATGCACGATGTAGATGGC
>CAYZUW010000536.1:0-2006 GCA_964481325.1 uncultured Saprospiraceae bacterium | reverse complement strand
CTTCTAAACCTTGCAATTGGGCCAGTACCATCTATCTCAAGTCCGTTGGTGCGCGTAATGGCTACATCCATTAATCCCAATCCAGTATCTAAAAATTCTATATCCCAAACGGTACTGCCGTCTTCCGACATCCAACCTTGTTCTCCAAATGTTCCCTCAAACAGAGTGGTGATACTTGGGTCATACTTTATTTGAAAAGCTATTCCATACACATTTTGTCCTGGGTCTTCTGTATCTCCCAAAACAATATTGATGTCATGCTCTACTCCATCTAAATAGTTTGGTGCCAAGTCAACAAAAAGAGGAGTGCCTATATTTCTATTTACCTCTTCTTCTGAAGTAAAGCTTAGATGCGTCAAGCCTTTATTTTGCTCTACCGCCAAAACATCGCTAGCATCAATCACACCATCTCCATTACAATCAGCAAACATACTGTTCAGAGATGTGGTGCCTATATTTTCTGACCATAATATAGCAGGCTGTGTAAACCACTCTGTAATTCCTGGTGTAGGTCGTGCAGGCCCAAAATTTCCATTTACTAATCCTATGTTCAATAAATCTGATGCACTAACCATTTGGTCTTCGTTTGTATCTCCTGGCCAAACGCAGTCGTCAATATCGTTCACTGCAATAAAAAAGTCTCTACTGCATCCTTGTTCTGCTGAAGTAGTCAACACAAATGTTAAAGAACCACTTGTCGGGTCAGTTAAAAATATTGGATTAGCTATGCTGTCCAAAGAAAATCTTTCGGCAGGACTCCAGCTGTACAATAAGTCTGGATTGTTAGACGAGGTTTCTATTTGGATAGAATCTAGCATACAGCTGAAATAAGATTCTCTAAAATCAGAAAGACTTTCTTCTATTACCGTTTCTCCAGAATATTCGCATCCGTTTACTGAAGTCGCGGTGATACTATATGTACCTGTGGCCAAATTTAGTGGACTTGTTAACATATTGCCACCATTATCCATGAGCAGAAATGAAACAGGTCCTCCTGCGAGGTCTCCCAAAAATTCCGCACCTATAGCCCCATTATCTAAGCCCAATGAGGTGCAGGTGGCATTTATATTTAAGCTGCTGTTTTCGTTCAATTCTGTCAGCTCTATCGTTCGCACCTGAGTACATCCTTGTGCTTCCGTTATCGTCACATCATAAACGCCCGCTCCAATATCGGATAAATCAGAAGTTAGCGCTCCATTGCTCCAAGCAAAATCGAATTCAAAAGCATCATTAAATGTGGTGCTTATAGATCCGTTAGTATCGTTTACACAAGGCAATTCAGTGTCAAACAAAACTGGGATAGGCCTCGTGCTATTTATTTCGTATTCATTGACTAAGGTACATCCAAGATTATCTGTAATGGTTAGCGTATAAATTCCATTCGATAGATTGTCTAATCTTTCAGCAGTTACTCCATTACTCCAACTATAGCTAAGCGGATTTCCAGTGTCGTTCACGATGTTTAAAAAAATGCTTCCGTTTTGTCCTTCATCGCAAAAGTTGTGTGTTAAAGTTGGGCTTACTTCAAAGTCTCCGCCCTGTTCCAATATTTCTAAATCTTCAAAAACTAGGGTAGTCCCATCCGAATCTGTTGCCGTCAAATTATATACACCTGGTAGTAGATTGTCTATAGTTTCTCCAGTCGCATTAAATCCATTTGGCCCTATCCAGGAAAAAGTATAGGGAGCTGTTCCAAAAAATCCCGTAGCGGTGATTGATCCTAATTGCGTAAGATTGCATAAGGCATTATTTGTTTGTATTCCAACTTCGAAGTTACTCGATGACGGCGGGCCATCTGAAATAGAAATAGAGCCACTAATATTATCGCATAAAGAAACTTCTCCTGATAGGTTTACTAGCTGAATATCCACTAAACCATTATTCATTTGGACTGTAGAATTTTCACCTATTTGCCCATTTAATACAAAGACAAACCTGCCTATCTCCGTGATACTTGTTATAACAGGTAGTGGAACCACTAACCTATCAGTGGCTACAATTATTAC
>CAYZUW010000535.1:889-2006 GCA_964481325.1 uncultured Saprospiraceae bacterium | reverse complement strand
AATCAATATGCATTGGCTTGTGTGGTGTTTATGTTTTTCTTAACATGAGAATTGTGATGTTAAACTCAATTTCATTTTTGTTTGGTAAAGAATAGATGCTCTGTGGAAATAGAACGAAACATAAATCTTACAAAGTATATATACTGAAAATTATCCTTTTTCGAATCTATTTCTTCGTGGAAGACTTCTCTATTTCGACTTTTTCTTTTCGAGACTTGTTAGAAATTATACCAGAGATATTAATATCCACTCCAAATGAGAAAGTACTATTTATGGTTCTAAAGAGCATATTTCTTTGATTCCAACTAATGGATAAAAAACTTGCAATGTCTTTACTGCCAGTAGAGAATTTTAAATCATATTCAATATTTGATTTAGGACTTAGATCAATTAGGTTGGAAGCTATTTCTAATTCTACTGGATCAAATTCTCCAAAAGCCAATCCGTTGAAAAAGTTAATATGGCTATATCTAACTCCTAGGTTTACGGTGAATATCTTAGATTTCCAACAAACTTGCGCGCTCAAATTGGGCTTGTAAATATTTGCTTGGAATCTATTGGGAAAGCCTGTTGATGTGGGTGTAGCTGTAGCTGAAAATGCTCTAGTATTAATTGTGGATATCCTACCAAGACTCACATTGGCAAAAATATCAAACCCAATAGAAGGTGTTTGTGGGCGGCGCATCGATTTTCCCAACTCTGAAAATAAAGGTTTTATTTCTTTAGCGTTATAATATCCAAGTCCTAGGGTGCCCACATTAAAATTGCGTCTACCAAAAGTGTTGTTACCCCTCACATACCCAAAATCCCCTTTAATACCTAATTTTTCTATGGGGCTATAAGCCACTTGGGCGGAGTTGATCCCTACGCTTGTTTTAAAATCTTTTTTAGATTCAAGTACAAGCAGATTACTTGGGTTGGGGACATAAAGGTCTCTACCGCAACTTGATAAGAGTACACTTATTGATAGAAAAAAAATTGCATGAGACAATTGTTTAATGAGGCCAATATAATCAATATGCATTTACTAGTGTGGTGTTTATGTTTTTGTAAAGATGAGCATAATGATGTTATACTCAATTTTAAAGTAGTTGGGTAAAGCTAAGATGATATATGA
>CAYZUW010000535.1:0-879 GCA_964481325.1 uncultured Saprospiraceae bacterium | reverse complement strand
AAAATATCTCATATTAAGATTATCCTTTTTTCAAATCTATCTCTTTTTTGAAGACTTAACTATTCCGACTTTTTTTTTAGTAAGTTATCAGCAAATATACTAGAGATATTAATATCTACCCCGAATGAAAAAGTACTATTGATAGTACTGATGAGCTCATTTTGTTGATTCCAACTAATGGATAAAAAGCTTGCGATGTTGTTGTTGCCAGTGGAAAATTTTAAATCATATTCAATATTTGATGTTGGACTTTGGTCAATTAACCTAGCAACCCTTTGTAACTGTCTTGGTTTAAAATTGCCAAAAGCCATTCCATTATAGATGTTTAATAAATTGTATCTAACTCCAAAGTTCATGGTGAATATCTTAGATTTCCAGAAAACTTGTCCGCTCAAATTGGGCTTGTAAACATTTGCTTGAAAACTATTGGATATGGCTGATTCTAATATTAAAAATGTAGATTGAAACGTATTGGTATTCTTTGTTCTAATCTTACCTAGGCTCACATTGGCATATATATCAAAGCCGATAGAAGGTGTTTGCGAACGGCGCATCGATTTTCCCAATTTTGGGAATAAAGGTTTAATTTCTTTAGAATTATAATAGCCAAGTCCAATGGTACCTATATTAAGATCGCGTTCACCAAAAGAGTTTTTAGACCTCACGTATGCAAAATCACCTTTAATGCCTAGTTTTTGAATTGGACTATAGGCCAATTGCGCAGAGTTGATACCTACGCTAGTTTTAAAATCTTTTTTGGACTCTAACACAAGAAGATTATTTGAGCTGGGTACATAAAAGTCTCGACCACAACTAGATAAAAGTAGGCTTAGAAATAGAAAAAAAATAGCATTAGGCAATTTTCCCATACTACTAATA
>CAYZUW010000534.1:0-2011 GCA_964481325.1 uncultured Saprospiraceae bacterium | reverse complement strand
GAGTAAAATTATAGATTATATACTAGAAAAAAAACCAAATTCTAGCATTGGTATCTGGGGAAATTCCCTCGGCGGCGCCATTGCTATTCAGTCTTTAGAGCACGATTCTAGACTTTCATTTGGCATTATTGAAAGTACGTTTACGGATCTTTCTCAAATAGTTTTTGATTATAAAAAGAGGATTTTACAAGGAATAGGTATTCGTTTCTTATCCGATTATGTATTAAAAAGAGCAGGCAAGCTAGCAGGTTTTGATTCTAGTCTAGTAAAGCCTATTGATTCTGTCGGAAACATTAATCAAGCAGTTTTAATAGCACATGGCAATTCGGATGATAATATTAAGGTCCAATATGGACAACAATTATATGAGCGCTTAACCTCAGAAGATAAGGTCTATGTCGAAGTAGAGGGCGGAGAACATTTTGGCTTATTTGAAACAGGAGGGAAAGAATATATTGACCAGTTAATGTCCTTTATAGCCAATAATTTGAATTTTAAATACAAATAAAAGGGGCTAACCATTCCTAAATTTTATCTTTGTTTACTGTGATTTTTGTAACTACTTTCCCAAAGACTAAGCTCTCTTGTGCAAGTCACCACAGAGACTTCTGTGGTGACTTGTACACAAGGGAGCTTAGTCTTTGGTGAACTTTGGTGGTTTCCCACTAGTCAAAGGAGTTTTTTTTGATTAAATTTAAATTAATCTAAGTAGTTAATTATTGTAAATAATTTTTTGCATAATACACTTAAACTGATTTCTCATGCTACGTATTTTTTGCCTATTCTTCCTACTTTTTTTAATGGTTGATATATGTTTTTCGCAGGTTACCGAAGAAAAAAACTGGTGTGCTTCCCAATGCAATGCGGCAGGTGACGAAAAAGGAAATACCAAAAGACTTTGTAAAGAGATTGAGCATAATCGCGCCTTAGGAAGAGTCTTAGAAGGAAAAAAACAGCTGATACCTCTTAGGATTGGTTTTGTTCAAAGAGATACCTCTGAAACCGAAGTGACTAAGGAGCTTGTACAAAATGCTGTCAATAATTTGAACAAGTCCTTTGTCAAAACCAATCTTCTTTTTTATGTAGATCGTATAGATGTTATCTGTTCAGAAATTAAATTAGAAGAGCTTTCTCAGAATGGGTATAAGGTTTACGATGCTTTTTCGAAGGCATATGATTTACCTAATACTATAAGCATATTTGTATTTGATTTTGACGAGGAGTTTTGCAGAGTAGATGGCAATAGTGTGAGCTGTGGACGAACAGGTGGTTTCTCTTATGTCTTGTCAGACAAGACCTCTAATATTGTGCTGAGCAAGTTTGACCTCTCTGAGATAAAAGTGATTGCGCACGAGATGGGACATTTTTGGGGCTTGTACCATACCTTTGAAGAGTTCCAATTTGGAAAAGATAACTTTGATCATTCACAATGTCATCTTGTAGGAGACCTAGTATGTGATACACCACCAGATCCAGGACCTATTTATGAGATATACGTAAACTACACGGCTTGTGAGCTGATGAATTTTGTGGATATAGACGGCAATAAATACAAACCACTTATACAAAATTTCATGTCTTACTATAAGCCTTGCTATCTACAAGAATATAGTTTTACGGACGATCAAGTCAATGTAATCAATACTGCTTTGACTCAACCAATGAGAGCCAAGTACGCAAGAGATTTATAAGGATATTTGCACCCCTAACTCATAATTACAAAAACGAGATCGCCTCCGAATTCACAATATAATTTTCTCCATTAGATAAAGTAATCGACACCACAACTTGGAACGACTTATTGAGGCTATGCGCTTTGGTCAAATTCATATACAAATTCTCATCAGGGACATTGCCTTCATAGGAGCTTAGAAACTCGTTGAGTGGAATGATTTCATTTTCAAGATCTGTATTTGAAAACTCGAGCCATGAGAAATCTACTTCAAGTAAGTCATTGATAGACTGGCCTGCCATAATGCCTTAGCATTAGCGAGTATTTTCAACGCAGATA
>CAYZUW010000533.1:0-2060 GCA_964481325.1 uncultured Saprospiraceae bacterium | reverse complement strand
GCAGTTGGTAGCTCGTCGGGCTCATAACCCGAAGGTCACAGGTTCAAGTCCTGTCCCCGCTACAAAGAAAAAAGCTCAAGCTATTAAAAAGCTTGGGCTTTTTCATTTTATCTCCTACTCTTGAGCTATATCGTATCTTTTAATCCCTTTCATTTGTTATTTTTGTATTCAAAAAAGAGAAAAGTATGAGCAAAGTAAAAGCAAATGATGTATACATTGTCTCCGCAGTAAGAACGCCTATAGGGAGTTTTGGTGGAGTTTTTAAGGGTATAAGTGCCACACAATTAGGTACCACAGCTATCAAAGGAGCACTGAGAAAAGCTAAGGTAAAAGCGGCCAATGTAGATGAAGTATTTATGGGAAATGTAGTGAGTGCTAACCTTGGTCAAGCACCCGCAAGACAAGCCGCTCTCAAAGCAGGTATTCCCAACAATGTACCATGTACCACAGTGAACAAAGTATGTTCATCAGGCCTAAAGGCTATAATGTTTGGTGCGCAAGGCATCATGCTTGGAGACAAAGATATCGTTGTAGCTGGAGGAATGGAAAGCATGTCTAATATCCCTTTTTACTTACCGTCATTGAGATGGGGAGCAAAATACGGCCAAGGCAAAGTGGTAGATGGTCTACAACTAGATGGCCTTACGGATGTATATAACCAGCAAGCAATGGGTGTTTGTGCGGATAATACAGCAAAGAAATATAAATTCTCAAGAGAAGAGCAAGACGCTTTTGCTATCGACTCCTATAAAAAATCTGCTGCTTCAACAGAGTCAGGCATTTTCAAAAGTGAAATTGTACCTGTTACTGTTCCCCAAAGAAGAGGAGACCCTATCAAGGTCAGCGAAGATGAAGAATACAAGAATGTACGATTTGAGAAAATCCCAAATCTAAGAGCGGCATTCTCTAAAGATGGGACAGTAACTGCGGCCAATGCTTCTACTATCAATGACGGAGCATCTGCTGTAGTTTTAGCTTCTGCAGCTGCGGTTAAAAAATACAAATTAAAGCCAATTGCTAAAATCTTGTCATTTGCGGATGCAGCACATGAGCCGGAATGGTTCACAACTGCTCCTCCAAAAGCGACAAAATTAGCTATCAAAAAAGCTGGCATAAGAAAAACACAAATTGATTTCTTTGAAGTAAATGAAGCGTTTTCTGTAGTGACGATGGCTTACATGAAAGACATGAAAGTAAAGTCAAATAAAGTAAACGTTCATGGAGGATCTGTTTCTCTTGGTCATCCTTTAGGTGCTTCAGGAGCAAGAATTTTGACTACTCTTACCAATGTCTTACATAAAAAAGAAGGTAAAATAGGTTGTGCCGCTATCTGTAATGGAGGTGGAGGAGCATCTGCTATGATTATCGAAAAAGTATAACCTTATACTTTTCGCAAAGTAAAAGGGGCAAGCGATTTCATCGTTTGCCCCTTTTCAGTTATTATATGATTTTAGCTATTTAACCCACATTGCGCAAAACGCTAAAAAAGGCATCAAAAAATGCTAGAAAAACAGCTAATTTCAACTATTTACAATTTTATAAGAGCGCTTTAAAATACAGAAGGCCTATGTCCATTGACTTTGAGGATTTCGAAAGTAGTTTGTAGTACACAGGGGGGGGTGTTTTTTAGGGTGCTAGAGTATTAGCTTTGCGTGATGTATTTCAAGTTCAGTGGGCGCACAAATCCGAAGACTAAAGAATATGACAGCTACTACCGTTTAGTGGAGAGCTACAGGAATACTACTGGTAGAGTTTGCCATCGTACAATTCTCAATGTTGGTTTTCTAGAAGATGCACTGACCAGCGAGCAGCTCAATAAAATTGCACGAATACTAACTGAGATTTACCAACAAAAGCAAACCCTATTCAAAAATGAAGATCCATTAGTTAATAAGTGGGTGTCCCGACTATGGTCTCAAATAGTTGCTGGTCAACGACTAGATTTGACTTTGTTTAATAAGGATAGCAGAATGGTTGAAGTAGATACCATAAAGCATAACAATGTTAGAGAAATCGGTTCTGAATGGATGGGCTATAAGACTTGGCAAAAACTAGGGATA
>CAYZUW010000532.1:0-2072 GCA_964481325.1 uncultured Saprospiraceae bacterium | reverse complement strand
GAGGTGGAGGTTCAGCAGTTCTAGGTGGTTCTACCTCGATATCATCATCGATCTCCAACGCATCATCCGGTATGTAAAATGACTTATCATACTGTGTCCAACCAAATGCTAAAGTTGTCAAACCTAAGGACAAAGCCAACCCTAAAAGAGTCAACGGAGTCCTAAAGTTTTTCAATGCATTTACTTGAGGATACTTGGTTCTCGAACCCAACAGTGACTTAGTCACCATATCGTCATGGTCCGTCGAGGAAAAACCACTAAACCTACTTCTCATCGCGAAGACAAGACCCAACACCAATAGAAACAAGACAGCCATCACTACACCGAGTGTGGTTCCTGTTAATGCGATGTCAACTAAAAAAAGCATATTTTAAGTAAATTTAATGTACACGTATTTAAATAATGCAAATCCGCAGATTGCACCGATAATATTAGCTATAATATCCAAATATTCAAAATATCTCCCTGGGAAAAAGTAATACTGCATCAATTCCATGGCGATTCCGAAGATAGAGGCAAACAATATCGCAATTGCGACATTTTTACCTTCCAGTTTTCCGCCATTTTTGAGCATCCCCCAGAGGATAGAAGCACTCAATATACCATATACGGTAAAATGTCCCAATTTGTCCATCGCAATCAAGTCAAAGATGGATTCTGGAAGATTTATCCCTGCTGTTGCTGATAAACCCGTAATCACCAAGGACCACAAAAGCGTCGGCAGATAGTACTTCACTGATATAGATGTTGTATGATTTGTTTTTGGTGTGTGGCACCAAAAAAAATTTAAGCGACTAAGGCTTTATAGGCTTTAGCATCCATCAAATCGTCCAATTCACTAGGATCGCTCATCTTCACTTTGATGATCCAGCCCTCCCCATATGGATCATTATTGGCCTTCGTAGGGTCATCCCCTTCATTTTCGTCCAAATGTTTGTTAAACTCCAATATCTCACCTGATATTGGCATAAACAAGTCAGAAGTCGTCTTTACCGCCTCGACTGTACCAAACACCTCATCTTTTGCCAGTGTTTCACCCACTGTTTCGACCTCCACATAGACCAACTCTCCCAATTCTGACTGGGCAAAGTCGCTAATTCCGATGGTAGCCACGTCTCCTTCCACGCTTATCCACTCGTGTTCTTTCGTATATTTTAATTCCGCAGGTATATTCATTTTACAGATTGATGTTTGTATTTTAACTTAAAGTGATAAAGAAACGAACTTTGGCAGATATATAGTAATAGATGGGCTAAGATTTTTGTTTTGGGGCCATGCTGACCTTGCGTCGGCACCGTGTCATCCGCTGTATGGGATACTTCCCCGCGCTTCATAGAAAAGGCGTGCCTTTTCTCTACCCACCCACTGTATCCCATGCCGCTCCTACCACTTGTCTTTGCGCTCTCCGAGCGACTCGCTTTGATGCCTGCGGCATGTCGCAATGGGCATAAACAAAAAACGCCTACACTTTATACAAGATAAAGTATAGGCATTTATATTTGAGTCCATTCAGAAAATCAGAGGACTCGTAGTTTAAAGTAGGTTTTTTTCAATTTATTAAAAACAGTCTGATGAAATCTCGACCGTCTGACAAGTTTGCGCTCCTTGTTGGCAATCTGGCGTCTCAAAAAATCCGCATATCTCGTATGTCCCTGCTGCTGCTGCCTCAAAATCAAATGTCGTCGCAGTGGTCATTAGATTTCCATTCACTGTCCAATCCATTACAACTTGTTGATCATTGCTGAATATTCTCAAAGAACAAGTCTCTTCTTGCTGTATCAATTCTATTTCACAAGATGGATTAGCAAAACAATCTGAGGCTATCTCGACCGTCTGACATGTCTGTGCACCTTGTGGACAATCTGGCGTCTCAAAAAATCCACATATCTCGTATGTACCCGCTGCTTCTGCCTCAAAATCGAATGTCGTCGCAGTGGTCATCAGATTTCCATTCACTCTCCAATCCATTACAACTTGCTGATCATTACCAAATATTCGTAAAGAACAAGTCTCTTCATGCTGTGTCAATTCTATTTCACATGATGGATTTGTAAAACAATCTGAGGCTATCT
>CAYZUW010000531.1:0-2081 GCA_964481325.1 uncultured Saprospiraceae bacterium | reverse complement strand
TTGAGCGTATCCATCACCGTAGTTGGTAGATTCGGATTTCGTAAAGCAGTTAAGCCGCCGCCATTTTTTGTAACTGCATTTACTTCTAATGTGCTCTGTGCATTTTCCCCAAAAAAATCTAACTGAGCGTATACATTGGAAGAAAGAAATAGCATGAAAAGAATAATAAAATAAGACTTGTAACTCATAGTTTGTTTTTTAACTCCTAAGTTATAAAGGTAGGATTATTTAAATATGATATGTATAGATAAAGATTTTTTAGTCTGGATAGCGTCTTTTAAACTTAAAAATAATTTCTATATTCACATATTAATTAGTTAAAAAAACAACATGACAGTGCTACCCTTTAAGTCTATCCTAATTTTTCTATGTTTTTCATTAAGTATAAATCTTCACGCTCAAACGGAGAGGCTCCTTTCCGTCAAGCAAATGAAAAAAGATTTTGACGAAATGCTCGAGGTTGTCGAAGCACACCCTGACCCCTTTACCCATATTTCCGAGAAGGAATTCATGAAGAAATTTAATGAGAACAAGAATAGCCTAAATCAGCCATTATCCACGTTAGACTATTACAAAAAAGTAGCTTCGATGATTGCCCTGATTAGAGATGGGCATAGTAGTGTAAGGATGCCAATGGGCTGGATGGAGAAGCAAAGAAAAGAAAATGGGGTATTTCCATTGACCTTTCACTTGTCAACAAAGGATGAATTATTTGTGCTTAAAAATTACAATGATTCGGATATCCCCATGGGTGCACAGATTACCAAAATCAATGACATGTCTATTCCTGACTTCCTAAATGCTATTGACCCATATATGTCTTATGAATTGAAGCTTTTTAGGAATACCATTATTGATGATAATATTGAATTTTATTTATATCTAGTATTTGGACAATCGAAAAATACTCGCCTAGAATATACTACTGGAAAAACTGAGACCGTCACAATAAACAATATGCCACTAAAGGATTGGAAAAGAGTTTATAAAGATGGTCGCGAAGAGCGCGAAGCTGCTATGGAAAAAGGCGAACCTTATGCCTATGAAAAAATTAGTGAAGGCACAGGAATTCTAAAAATTTATTCCTTTAGCGTTCCGGACCTAGATGACTACGAACGATTTTTATGGAAAACTTTCAAATCTATTCAAAAAGACAGCATTCATTCTCTTATAATAGATGTAAGAGGAAATTATGGCGGTTGGCCGCGAGTTGCCTCTGAGCTCTTTCACTATATTACTGACAAGCCTTTCAAAACAGTTGCTGCACGGAGTTTAAAAGTAAGCAAAGCGTATCGTGAATATTATTATGAGCGCTATCCACAATTACGGCATGGGAACTATACATTTCGTAGTCAACTTCATCAAATAGATTTAGATGCAGTTATGAGAGATCAGATTGGTACTTATAAAACTAAGACTACTGAACAAAATGAACTTCCAAAAACAAGAAAATTTGAATTCAAGGGAGACTTATATTTGTTAACCAATAGGGATTCCTATTCCGCTGCTTCATCTTTTGCCTCTACCTTTCAATGTTATCAATTGGGGACTATAATCGGTGCAGAAACTGGAGGCACAAAAATATTCAGAGCTAGCGCTATGCACAAAAAACTGACTAGATCAGCTATATGGGTTAGCATGTCCACTACTAAAGTTTTGTGCGCTTGTTTTAATGAGGAGTTTAAAGGTGTAACTCCAACTTTAGAATATATTCCGTCTATCAATGAAATGGTTTCTGATATGGATACGCATTTACTTTTTACACAACGAATAATAAAGAAGATGCAGAAGAAGAAAGCAGCTATTAAGGAAAGAGGTTAGGATTTTCCAAATTAAGAATGATTTGAGGCTTTAAGCAGCACTTATTATTTAAACTAAAAGTAAAGACAGGTTAATGCTACAACCATAATTGCTCGGAAAACATCCTTTTAGCTCCAAATTATTTTTTTGGTGCAATAGGAATATCTCCTCAATTTTATTGTGAAGATGTATAGTTTAATAAAAACTAAACTGGGACCGCTTTCTGACAAACTAGAATGGTTGGGCTTACCACATGGATCAAAATTAATTGGAGAATCAGC
>CAYZUW010000530.1:0-2081 GCA_964481325.1 uncultured Saprospiraceae bacterium | reverse complement strand
TCATAACTCTTATCCTCTTCATAGTAAACCAATGAATCTTTTCGATTTTTTATATCTCTATACATCAAACTGCTAGCCCTTTCTATTTCATCTTCTTTAGCATACAATACTCCTGAATCTGTAGCCCATTGTATGGAATATACATTGGCAAAAGAATCTAACTGTGTATTCTCTCCAAATGGCATTACAGAAACGAATGAACCACTCACTCCGGGCTTTTCATAAGTAACCATCACTAAATCTCTTTTAGAATTTGCTTGTGTACTCGTTACATACCCATCACTGTGAGCATACTGAAAAGCAGTAATATCAAACACTTTTCTCCTAGTAGTAGAATCTACTTGATAGTAATATATACTATGATTTAAACTATCTAATTCACCATAGTAAGACCCAGGCTTTCTTTCCCTGTCTTGATGCTCTCCAATTTCATAAAAGTCACTCAATTTATTGAAGAATTTTCTTTGGTATTGCTTCTCCTCGATCACCTCATTGTCAGCATATTTATTTTCTGATAAAACATATTCGATTAACTTTTCTTCATGCTTAGAATCTATCATCCATGCTAAGCTATCCACTACCTTTTCATCATGGTAATCATACACATAATGCTCTTTGTGCACCAAAGGAGCTGGGACATCTTTCTTGGTGGTGATATTAAAACTTTCGAATTGCTCCTTAAGAGACTTTTCACGCTCTAAGTCAGTTACTAATTTATCACCGAGTTGGTATGGCATCATTGACTCCAGGTTCTGCCAATAAGAGGGATCATAGTTTTTCTGATAGTGCCTTAAGGCAGAATATCTTGTCGACTTAAATATTGTCGAATCTGGAAAGGGTTGTACATTCTCGGTCTGAGTATTCGTTACAAAAATTTCGAGAATAGTTTCTACAATATCACCTCCTTGATTGAGTTTATACCTATTATGATTTTTATGTCTATACTTGATTCGATCTATATAGTACAGGTCATCATTCTTTTTGTATTCCATCGATACTTGATAATCCAATGGTACTGCATTCTCGAAAAATCCAAAATCTCTCTCTACAGCTAACTTGTATTCAAACTTGACCAACGCAAAAGTTGCCTTAGTGATATATGCCCTCCCAATATAGATAGGATGTTTATTCTTTCTACTTTGGTCGACATGAAATTTTCTTGTGGTTTGCTTTGGATAAAACGAAACGACGTGACATGCTTCTCCATTTATCAATTCAGGATTCTCGTTTTTGAAAATGTACTTCTTTAATAGAGATGGATTGAAAAAATCATATTGATATTTTATTTTGTCGAATGCAAAAAGAAGCAAGGGATCTGTATAAATCGAATAGTTTAATCCTAGCCTACTCCAATCTTCAGAAGAGCGTGATGCTATTACTCTTTGATGGTCTCGCTTGGTGTTGTGGTCTTTTAGCAAATGAGCACTCTGGCTATGCCCTTCCGCATCGAATGCGTAAGTTTGATCATAATACCAATCTTCCCATATCTTATTGTCGAACTTCTTTTGAGGATACCCTGTGTAGTAGGTTTCAATAATCCCTTCATTGAGCTGAATAAAATCATCTCCCTCTTGCACTGTTTCCCTATATAATGAACTGTAAATCACATCTTCTACACTATAGTTTTGCTCTACATTCTTAATAGCTGTCTTTATGATCTTGACAGGCTTGATGGGCTTCTCATATTTAACTACCACCTCTTCCAGTGTCTGTCCATCTGCCTCCATGGCAATTCTAACATTTTGCGTAGTATTCGTCTTTTCATAGAAAAATACTTGTTCCTTATATCCTATGTAAGAAATAATAAGAGAGTCGCTAGCTTGCAGTTTGCTCTGTTTAAAGATAGCTAATCCATCAAAATTGGTGGAAACACCTACTCCAGAATTCTTTCCATAGATATTGGCAAATGGTAACAGCTCATTTGTCTCAGCATTTGTGACTATGATGCGTAAGTCTTGGGCAAATAGAAAACTAGGTAAGAGGAATAGGACAGCAAGGAGGATTCGCATATTGTGTGGTAAGTTAATTGTTTATTATTTCTAATATCTGGCTCTATTTCAAGAACCTATACTACAAAGCAT
>CAYZUW010000529.1:0-2086 GCA_964481325.1 uncultured Saprospiraceae bacterium | reverse complement strand
TTTTTCTTATTACTATTGAGTCAGTCTTTACGGTCTTAAATTTATTGAAGGAAGCTGATGTAGAACGTTGCGAGACTAAAGATTTTCTTACCCCTTTTGAAAAGCTAATTGATTATCAACTCGATTATATGCTAAATCCGAACAGCAGGCACTATCGCTCAGATGCGAAAAGAGAGATCGGACCAAAAGTCTCGTACAAGAAGAATGCAGGGAAAAATATTCTTAGAGAATAAGAAGAGGAAATGTAAAGCCGAAAAATGTAAAATTTTAAATGTAAAAGTGAAAAAGCAAAAAGCTCAAGGTTATCATTTAAAACTCATATTCTAACTTTTACATTTTACATTTAGCGTTTTACATTTTACATTTTTTTTCTGCTACTACAGTCCCAAAACATCTACTCCTTGCTCGAATATCACATCCACAGGGATTCCTTTTTTAGTCAGTCTATCTAAATCCGCCTGTAGGCCACTATCGATAATTCCTTTTTCTGCTACTACTTTTGCAGCTCTACTATAGTCTCCGTCTCCTTGCATCGTCAAAATGATTTCTGCTACCTTCTGTGTGGCTTCTGCAAACTTATCTATATTGATCTTATATGTATTCGTTTCTGAATCTTTTACGAAAGCACCCATTTCCTTGAAATAGTTGAAACGAATCATATTGGCTTTCCCGTGTGCGCTACTCGCACCAAAACGAACAGAGCGAAAGATACTTGCCATAAAGGTGGTGTAGTAGTTTTTCAATTCTCCTTTTATTTCTCCTGAAGCATGCAGTTGATTGATCATATACAGACCCAAAATATCCGCCTTGCCTTCTTCGATTGCAGAGGCGTGTTCTTTTAGAGATTTTCTAACGGTGCCTTTTCCGTCGATGGTATTCTTGATGCCTAGACCATGCGCTACTTCGTGAAACATCGTATTGCTGAAAAAAGCATCAAAGGTGATGTCTCCTCGCTGGCTTGGATGAATCAATTCTTCTGCAATAGGCAAGAGTATTTTGTCAAACTTGGCGCGCATTGCATTTTTGAGCTGTAGTCTACGCGTCCCTTTTTTGAGTTGTACCTCTTCGTCATTTGGGAGATTGATAGCAATCGTCTTGCTACCTGCGTTGCAGTCTCCAGCGTAATAAACCACATCGTATGCATTTAATTCTGTATCACTCCCTGGCTTCTCTTGCTTATACTTGTCTGGTACAGGAATTCCTTTTTGCAATTCTGGTAAAAACTTTGCATACTTCGCGAGTCTTTTACTCCACTCCATATCTTTGATAAGTACGTATCCTTCATGCGCGGCTTTATAGCCGAAGAGCTGATCTTCGTAGGTTTCTATTGGTCCAATAACACAATCGATTTGATTGGTCTTCATATCTAACCAAGCAAAATCACTAGGTTGATAATTGTCATCTAATAAAGCCTCTGATCGGAGGTCTAGATATTTTCTTAAGCCCTTATCTACTGCTAGGTCTCTGGCTTCTGCTAGCAAGGCAGATACCTCTTTTACTTGTGCCTCAAATTGCTTATGAAACGGCACCGTATATAGTTTGCCTGCATCATCTCTACGGATGAAATTGTATAAGCCATCTTTGTCTTTTAGCTTGGCTTTTTCAAATTCTTCCTTGCTCATATCAGCAGGGTAGTAGTTAGCCCCCATTGGTTTTTCTCCAACCCCTTTTATAAACGGTTTGTTGCCATCTAGTCTATCCCAAGGACCGTAGTTGATTTTAGCAAACTGCTTCAGACCTGGATCTGAGATTCCATCTAAAAATTCCGTACCATCCCCATAGGCTTCATACCAAAACAATTCATTCATCTTGTCAGCAGCAGTGATGAGTAGGTTAATCATCTGTCGCTGATTAGGCGTCAAAGCACTCACATCTGCTTCTAGTTTGAAAGTGGTGTACTTCGCATTGAGTGCATCCGAATTGCTATTATTAATTTCTACTCCAGATAAGTCCGCGTTTCGCGGATCTTTCTGCATCGTTGAAGAGTCTTCGCAGCCAAAACAAATAAGCGCCACACAAAAAAGGAATATTCTGAATAGAATAGGCATAGGTCGGGTATTTAAGTGATGCTGCAAGATAGGGAAAG
>CAYZUW010000528.1:0-2090 GCA_964481325.1 uncultured Saprospiraceae bacterium | reverse complement strand
ATATGAGGCTGCAGCAGAACCGTCATTACAAGTCCCAGAATATATTGCAAGCTCTGGGCAACCATTACAATCTGTGGCACAAGTGGGCGTAAACGGACTATTATTAGTATTTATTTCAACTACAATTTCTGCAGTTGCCCCAGGTAAACAAATTGTTCCAGAATTTCGCCCATTTAAAGTTATTGCAGAATTCAAATAAACATAACTTGAACCACCTGGACTTCCCTGATATTGTAGTATTTCTTCTACGCTTGTAATTGGTCCCCTCACCGCAGTAAAAGCATTTTCTCCTACATATAAAGAATCAACAGTGGTTTGTGATCCACAGATTTCCAGCCATCCAAAATTATAATAATTAACTAATTCATCATTTGTTGATTCATTTTGATAAAATCCTGCACCTGGGCAAACTATGACATTGGCTTCATCTATAGTAGTATATCCATTAGAGAGTTCTAATACGGCATTATTCACGATGTACAAATCACCATGGACGATAAGTCCTGTTGGGTCTGTTTGACTGCTTGTCAAACAATGCGACTCCCCTGCTGGCACTGTATGGTTTGCTGGAAAACTAGAAAATGTAGTTGCACCAGGAGGGCAGCCACATTGCGTAGCAGACAAACACGCTAAGTCAGAGCTGGGTGTAAAAGTTTGCAAGGTACTCGAGCAGCTAATGCTAGGCTCAGCTGGCAAAGACCCATCATCCGTATTCAAAAAAGTATCGTTGCTAAAATTGTAAACTCCAGTTTGAGTGTCATACACTGCGCTTGAAGTGAGTTGCATTTTATTATCACTCATCGGAGTATAGCGACCGTTCGCATCACCAGCCCCAATGTCACTTCCAGCAATATTTGAATTCCCACCTTTAAGATTATCGTAAAAAAGATTATTTGTCATGTCTGCATCAGCACCCCTCATCTGTATGGCTCCCCCCCGAGCATCCATTGGTACAGTATTTCCAACAAAATTTGAGTTGCTAATATCTACATCTTGATTAAAATAGAGCGCCCCTCCACCACTTGTCGTAGTAAAATCATCGATCAAAGCGTCGTTTGATACAAAATCACAATTATCGATAATATTAGGAAAAGAACCACCCGCATCCCCTCTCCAATTCACCGCTCCTCCAGCTCCCGATGAATTATTATAAAAAGATGAATTTGAAAGTTGGATTCCCCCAGTGTTTGTTCCAAACAGAGCACCGCCATCTTCCAATGGATTAGTACTATTCTGAACAAAGTCACTGTTCGAAATAGTCAATTGTGAACTTAGATTATAAATAGCCCCTCCAGCATCAGTGGTAGTATTAAGCGAAAAATCACAATCATCTATGATATGTGCGAAAGTAGATGACAATTGAATTGCTCCTCCTCTTGTGCTTGAGGAGTTGTTGCAAAAAGTTGATCTACGGATAGTCCATTGGGCTGATGAGAAAAAAGAAATCGCTCCTGAATGTGCGCCATTCGCAGTATTATCATAAAATTCACAATCTTGGATTACTAATTTATTTGTATTGGGGAAAGAAGCATTAGTGCTATTACGAACAGATAATAAATCTATAGCTGCAGCAGTAGTAATAGCAGTATTATCATAGAATGTACAGTTAGAAAATGCGATTTGGTTATCGACGTTGATTTTATTTAAAATAGTAAAACTGCCTGACCCCGAAGCATTGCTGGTTACTAACAAGTCGGTGAATTTCCAATCTATTGGGACCGTTATGCTGAGGAGGCTATTAAAAGCAGCCCCCCGATTTGTAGTAGATCCATTCTGTAAAACCAAACCTTTCAGTTCTATAGATAGTGCCTCAACATCACCAAAAATTCTATGCGTGCCGCCGCCATCAATAATAGTGGGATAAGTGATAGGGTCGTAATCACATATTTCCGTCCCTGTAGAAGTCGACGGAAAGCCTCCTATCACGCATACATCATTTGTTATACTTATTTCTTGACCTGCTAGATAAGTTCCTTCAGCAATATAAACTGTACCTCCTGTTTCAATTGCTGATAATAAGTCTGCCGCGCCTTCCGCATTATCCCAATCGGATCCGCTTCCGTTTCCAGTAGCAGTGACTTTAATATAGG
>CAYZUW010000527.1:0-2092 GCA_964481325.1 uncultured Saprospiraceae bacterium | reverse complement strand
CATGGTTTACAAACTATGGTATCAGGAGACTTTTTAAAAAATATATGTATTTATCCGAAACAAGCGTCAGAGTAAGGTACGCTGAGACTGACAAAATGGGCTTCTTATACCACGGCAACTATGCCCAGTATTATGAGGTAGGCAGAGTCGAAATGATAAGGTCTATAGGTCTGTCTTACAGAGACTTAGAAGAAAAAGTAGGGGTTGGAATGCCAGTAATGATGATGGATACTAGGTTCGTCAGACCAGCCTATTATGATGACCTTTTGACTATAAAAACAACAGTAAAAAAAATGCCTGTTGATTTTTTAAGATTTTATGTCGAAATATTCAACCAAGATGGAAAGCTGATTAGTGGGGGAAAATTGAAGCTTTGTTTTATTGATATGGAATCCAAAAAAAGGGTAAAATGCCCTAAAGAACTGCTAGATCGGATGAAACCCTATTTTGAAGAAAATGAAACATAGGCGAGCACCCAAGAAAAAGCCCTTAAAAACCTGGTTCTTTAGCCGTAAAGTGGTACAAAACGTTATCAATTGGTCGAAATCTCGCTCTATGTGGGGATTCTTTGATATTCCAATATATGATGTCATTAGCTTTGTAATAACTGAAATAAAGAAAGACAAGCTCATCACACGGGCCAATTCTATCGCTTTCAGTTTCTTTCTATCTCTTTTTCCAGGACTGTTGGCTCTATTTACGCTGATACCCCTAGTATTGCCTCTTTTTGAACAGTTTATTTTGCCCTTCATATCCGAAGAACTTATAGTACGCACCACTGGTGAGGTAAATATCCAAGCCACTCTGCTTAACCAAATCAACGCTATCCTAAGAGAAATAGAGGTCATTCCCCTGAACGCGATTGACACTTTTAATCACTTCGCCGAGGATTTGCTGCTTCAGCCTCGTTTTGGTCTTTTATCTGTTGGTTTTATACTAGCGCTGTTTTTTGCATCTAATGGCATGATGCAACTCATGCGAGGCTTCGAAAAGTCATGGCACAAATCGGCCTTTATGCAGCGAACTGCTTTATATAAGCGTATCATAAGTTTTAGAATATTGTTTACCTTATCGGGCGTTGTTATATTATCTATCCTTTCGATTATTATTGGCAATTTCGTATTCCCTTACCTATTCCAAAAAATGCGCATTAGTGTTGCTACTTTTTATGTACTAAGCATACTGCGTTGGGTCTTAACCCTAATTCTATTTTACACTGGTATCGCCCTTACCTATCGTATAGGTATACCTACTCGCAAGAAAGTAAACTTCTTTTCTGTTGGTGCTACACTGGCGACCTTTTTATCTATCGCCTCATCCCTTATATTTGCCCTGTATATAGATTCCTTCAACCGATACAATGAGCTTTATGGGTCTATTGGGACCGTCATTGTCATCATGCTGTGGATCCAAATCAATGCTTTCATATTGCTAATAGGCTTTGAGCTGAATGCCAGCATCCAAGTCAATAAAACTTTAATCACAGACAAATCAAATTCTTAAATGCGTTTTCCACTTTACTTTTTACTATCCTTTTTTCTACTTTGTATTTCCTGCAGTCCATTTAGCAAGTCCAATCTCGTCGGCCATTGGACAGCGGTTTCGGTATTGCAAAAAGATATCCCCTTAGAAGTCAATCACTCTGAGATCACTCTCTCCTTCACACAAAATGATACTTATAATTTCACGAGCACTTTAGACTATAAGGAAGCTGGATCTTACCAACTGAATGGGCAAAAGTTGATTACCACAGATACCTTACAAAAGCCCCCAGCCTCAAAAACAGTTCTCATTGATAAACTTTCTTCCGACACCCTTCGAATCAACATGAAAAATCAGTCAGATTGGATGTTGTTGACTATGATAAAGAAGTAGCACGCTTTAGCTAAGATTTATGCTCTTGATTAGGGGGCTCCACGACAGCATGGCTACCCTCTTAACCGCGCTTCATGCTGCGTGTCAGGTCATCCGCTACTCGCTGCTCGCTCGGTCCTGCGGACTCCCCGATGATTTCGCTACGCTACATCATCGGGACTAGCTACTACCCTTAGCCCTCTAGGGCTTCCTGCTTTCGCATCGCCTTGTGAGGAGC
>CAYZUW010000526.1:0-2098 GCA_964481325.1 uncultured Saprospiraceae bacterium | reverse complement strand
GATAATAGTATAGATTTTCAAGAATTCATGATTGTACCTGTTGGTGCAGATACTTTCGGAGAAAGTCTTAGAATAGGAGTTGAAATATTTCATCACTTAAAAGCAGTTTTGAAGAGTAAAAACTATTCTACGAATGTCGGTGATGAAGGTGGATTTGCTCCAAATATTAAATCAAATGAAGAGGCCATTGAAATTGTGCTTAAGTCTATAGAGAAAGCTGGATATACACCTGGTGATGATGTGTTCATTGCAATGGATGCAGCTGCATCAGAATTCTATGATTCTAAGACTAAAAAATACCATTTTCATAAATCTGATGGAAAGAAATTGAGTACAGATGAAATGGTAGCATACTGGACCAAATGGGCAAAGAAATACCCTATCTTTTCAATCGAAGATGGATTGGATGAAGACGATTGGAAAGGCTGGAAAAAATTAAATGACTCTATTGGAAATAGAACCCAACTGGTAGGGGATGATCTTTTTGTGACAAACACAGTAAGATTACAAAGAGGAATCGATGAGGGCTCTGCGAATTCTATTCTTGTAAAAGTGAACCAAATAGGATCACTAACAGAGACAATCGACGCCGTTAACTTAGCTACTCGAAATGGTTATACTTCGGTAATGAGCCATAGATCTGGAGAAACGGAAGATACGACAATAGCAGATTTAGCTGTTGCCTTGAATACAGGTCAAATCAAAACGGGAAGCGCTTCCAGATCAGATAGAATTGCTAAATACAATAGATTGCTTAGAATAGAGGAAGAATTGGGCGATGCGGCATTGTTTAATGGCAAATCAATCTTGTTTTAGCATTCGATTTTATATATTTGAAAAAATAATGTAATGAACTTTTCAAATAATAGCCGATCCTGGTATAGCCCTTTAAAGAGTTGGTATTTTTTAATACTGATTGCTTTTGTTACTTGGATGGTTTTCTTTGATGGAAATGATGTTGGGACACAAATGAGATTGAAAAATAAGTTGATTTCATTGGATGAAGAAAAGATACAACTACATGAAAAGATAGAGCAAACTAACAAAGCTTTAACTGCGCTAAGGGAAGATAAAGAAAAGTTTGCCAGAGAAAAATATTATATGAAAAAGGATGGTGAAGATGTTTTCATCATAGATAAAAAATAATTATGTCAGTTCTAGTAAATAAGAATTCAAACATCATTGTTCAAGGCTTTACGGGAAAGGAAGGATCCTTTCATGCAGGTCAAATGATAGAGTATGGAACCAACATTGTTGGTGGCGTTACTCCAGGTAAAGGTGGGCAAACTCACCTTGACAAGCCTGTTTTTAACACAGTTCAAGAGGCTGTATTAAAAGCTAAAGCAGATACTTCTATCATCTTTGTACCTCCGAGATTTGCTGGAGATGCAATCATGGAAGCGGCCGATGCAGGTATCAAAGTGATTATATGCATCACAGAAGGTATACCAGTTCAAGACATGGTGAAAGTAAAAGCGTATTTAAATAATAAGCCAGAGTGTAGATTAATCGGACCAAATTGTCCTGGTGTGATGACTCCTGGAGAAGCTAAGGTGGGTATTATGCCTGGTTTCATTCATAATCCAGGTCGTATTGGGATTGTTTCTCGTTCAGGTACATTAACATACGAAGCGGTTGATCAAGTTACCAAAGCGGGAATGGGACAATCTACTTGTATTGGTATTGGTGGTGATCCTATTGTAGGAACAACTACATTAGATGCTGTAAGATTATTGATGGAAGACCCTGATACAGATGGTATCATTATGATTGGTGAGATTGGAGGAAGCATGGAAGCTGATGCTTCACGTTGGGTTAAAGAGAATGCGACTAAGCCAGTTGTAGGATTTATTGCTGGACAGACAGCACCTGCAGGACGTACTATGGGGCATGCTGGGGCTATTATTGGTGGAGCGGAAGATACAGCTGAAGCTAAGATGAAGATTATGAATGAATGTGGTATTCACGTTGTGAAATCGCCTGCTGAAATAGGAATTACTATGAAAAATGCTTTAGCTGCAGTCAAAGCTTAAATCATGGTATAAATGAAATTTTCGAAAGCACTTCTGTTTTAGGCAGAGGTGCTTTAGTCTTTTAG